>JACCTF010000653.1 GCA_013812565.1 Pyrinomonadaceae bacterium
GCAGCCAGCCTCGAAATGGACACCAACCTCGTGTAAATTTAATAGCTGGGTTGCCACATGTAAAAGGCCATTTACGACTGCCGAATCAAATCGTCGATCATCTCCTGCCGATGCTTGACCCATTTGAACAAGCGGTCTATGTACAGTTGTACCGTCTATCATGGGGATTCAATAAACCCACTTGCAGCATCAGTTTGCCGAAATTGTCTGACCGGACGAAAGTGCCGCTTAGCACGCTGAAGAAGGTACTTGGCAGGTTGCAGTCTAAGAGCCTCATCGAAAAAGCAGGTATGACGATAGGCTTTGGAAAAGACCAGGGAATTGAATACAGGGTGCTCGCTGGAAGCAGCCAGCTCGCTGAGAGCAGCCAGCCACCTCAGAGCAGTCAGCTCTCAGCGAGCTACAGTAAAAGAAAAGAACTTATAAACAAACACACTCACAAGGATGCTCGGACACAAAAGGAAAATGAAAGCGCTATCGCGCAAAAGGGTGTGAGGGTAGGTTCAAAGTTTTCTTTAGAGGAATGCAGGAGGTATGCGGAGCATCTGCACAAGAGCGGGCAGGGAATCGACCGACCAGGCGGCTACGCAACAGCAATTTATCGTACGGGTGAGGCTGATGAGTTAATCGAAAAGTTCATCAATCCACCTGCTTCGCCTGCTCTAGCTGATGCTTCACAGTGCCCAGATTGTAACGGCACGGGTTGGTGGTATCCGAAAGGTGCAGAGAGAGGGGTCGCAAGATGTAAGCACGAGCGACTCACTAACACAATCCTGGAGGACGTGAGTTGAGAGGATGAGCCTCCGGGCAAATAGAAGTGTCACTCATAGTCAGCAAACACTCAGAAGCCCACCCCAGATTTCCAATTAGCTGCTGACATGGTCCACACTGATTTACAACCTGCGCAAAGCAATCGAGTTTTTTTTGCTGCATGTGGGATTTGAGGGGTGGCTAAACCGTCTCTATATTATGTAAAGGGGAAAGATGAAACTAACGGCGATCACAACTGCTTGAACGTGCGAACGCGTTCACCATGCCGTTGAACATGCTGTCGGCATCATCTTCGGTTGAATGATAAAACGTCGAACCACAATGCCACGCCGGTTTACATATCTGAGCAAGAATCGCGTGGAGGCATGCCTACGATCGGTTGTTGCTTCCGCTGAGCGATGTGTAAAAGGAGCGATGCTTTTGTGTGCGTTGCTGTTGATCATAGGCACATCAATCACAGCGCAAACACCAGCCGCAACGCAAACATCACCCGCTGTAGTCACACCGCCGCCTGCCATGCAGGTCGAAGGGTTGCCGCCGATCCCTAAAAAGTTAGCCGAACGCGTGAATCGCTACATTTCGTCGCGCGCCGCACGGTTGCAAAGCTGGCACCCCGCCAGGCGCGAGATGTTAATCTCAACCCGCTTCGCTGATACCGCACAAATCCACTTGGTGGAGATGCCGGGCGGGACACGGCGACAGCTTACCTTCTTTAGTAACCGGGTCGACTCCGCCTGGTTTGAGCCGCGCGAGGGTAAGTATTTCGTATTCACGATGGATGAAGCAGGCGGCGAGGCTTTCCATCTGCATCGCTTCGACTTAGACACGGGAGAGATCACACAACTCACTAGTGGTGATGACTCCGTTTATTCGATTTTTTGGTTACAAAGGGGTGAGCGACTGGTTTACAGCTCGACGACACACGATGCGCAGCACTCTGACTTTTACCTACTCGATCCGCTTAATCCCAAACAAGCGCGTCATCTCGTGCGCGTCAGCGGCTTAGGCTGGGATGTTTTGGATGTGTCAAAAGATGATAAGCAGGTGCTCATCAATCAGTACATCTCAGCAGAGGAATCTGCGCTTCACTTGCTGGAACTACCGGGCGGCACTTTAACGCAGATCACTCACGCTCCTAGAGGGGAGAAAATCGCCTACTGGAGCGCGAAGTTCAGCACCGACGGGAAACAGGTTTATCTGACTTCCGATCAGGGATCGGAGTACTCACGAATTGTGACACTTGACCTCACGACAAAACGGATCGAGGGGCTGCAGCCGCAACAAGCACACAAGGGCGCAGTTGACGCGCTAACAGTCTCAAAAGATGGGCACTGGCTGGCTTATATCACGAACGAAGAAGGCGTCGGCAAACTGCATGTACATGACTTGCGGATGCGGCGCGAGGCCCGTGTGCCGGAACTACCGGTCGGCGTCATCTCGAACCTTGAGTGGCGCGATGACAGCGAACTCGGCTTCAACCTAGAGACGACACGGTACCCGATGGACGTTTATTCATTCAGCGTCGAGAAAGGTAAGATCGAGCGGTGGACATTCAGCGAGACAGGCGGCGTCGCTACCGATAAACTACCTGATGCTCAGTTGATCCGCTGGCAGAGCTTCGACAGAACCATCTCGGGTTTTTTGTACCGTCCGCCAGCTCGTTTCACGGGCAAACGTCCGGTCCTGATTGACATTCATGGCGGGCCGCAGTTACAGGCGCGCCCTTACTACTCCGGGCGCTACAACTACTACTCCAACGAACTCGGCATGGCCGTGATCTACCCCAACGTTCGTGGATCGTGGGGCTTCGGCAAGACGTTCCTAACGCTTGACGACGGAGCGAGGCGTGTAAACTGCCTCAAAGATTTACGCGCTTTACTTGACTGGATAGGGACTCAGCCGGATTTAGACAGCAGTAAAGTCGTACTTCGCGGCGACTCCTACGGGGGATTTCTTGCACTAGCACTCGCAGTGACTGATAGCAGCCGATTGCGGGGAGTCATTGCAGTTTCGCCTATCACCAGCATCGCATCGTTGATTCGAGGGGCTGACGCCGGGGTTCAGCCCTATCTAAGGATTGAATACGGAGATGAACGCGATCTTGAACAGCTACGTGCGATGGAGGCGATCTCGCCGATTGCTAACGTAAATAGAATTTCAGTCCCACTACTCTTAGGCGCGGGCAAGAACGACATCCGTGTGCCCCCGAGCGAGGCGGAGAAGATGGCGCGGGCGGCACAGTCAAGGCAATTACCAGTCTGGTACTTCTATGCGGCAGACGAGGGGCACATCTTCAATCGCAAGCCAAACCGCGACTACCTTTTCTACGCCACAGCGCTGTTCATCCAACAGTTCGTCACGGGCTAGGATCGCGCGCCTTACCTGTTGGTTCTTTACTGATAGCGAGCACGCGCCAAAACAGTCTGCTTAACAGTAGCCGCGAGTGGTGAGGCTACCTTATCTCTCAGGTGACTTAGCTGTACACACAACCCGATTACCAAAGGATACACTTTCGAAAGGAGAACGTTGAAAATTATGAGAAATCAACAAAAATGTTGTCGCTTCCGCTTGGTTATGATTTTGACAGCCGTTCTGATCACCGGGCAAACACATGTCACCCGAGCTGACACAAATGTTCCTCCGTCACCTCAATCGGTACAGAGTGAGTTTACAACGCATGTTTACTCACTGTGGAACTGGATTATTTCGTCCGTTGAGCAATTGGCGACACTTCACGCTGATGGTGGATGCCCGATAAGGACTTGCGGTGGTGGTGGGGGTGGCGGCAACGATTGATTGTGACTGATGATTAACCTCAGATTTGGCTGGCAGAGTGAATTGAATTAGAGGTCTGAAACTCGCCAGCCATACTTCTCCCTCATTCTTGTAAGCATTTGGTCATGTTATTCAAAGCAGCGGCCCTGATGTGTGTGTTGGCGGTGGTGTTATTTACACCGACCATTAACACCGAAGCAACCGACGCAAAGCACTTGTGCGCAATGGACGGTGCTTCAGCC
>JACCTF010000658.1 GCA_013812565.1 Pyrinomonadaceae bacterium
CGCATACTCGACGTAGCCCATTCCGGCTCCGCCGTACTCCTCCGGGAAGATAACACCCATCAAACCGAGTTCGCTCAGTTTCGGCACAAGCTCGACGGGAAAGTGCTGCGTTTCGTCCCACTCCGAGACATGCGGCGCGATCTCTGCTTTAGCAAACTCGCGCACGCTCATCTTGATCTGCTGCTGGTCTTCATTTAATTCAAAATCCATGAATACTTCCTTTAACAGTAACGAGTAACAATGGTATTAACCGTTGTCATCGTCAGCTCGCATCATTGTACCTCAACCTCGCTTTCTACTGAGATTTGTGGGGGCTGGACGACGCTTCCTCGCGCTTGTCTGCTTCCTCCCGGCCCCAGGCTTTTTGAAACGTGCCACTTCCGCTGGTGTAAGCAGTCGCCATTCGCCCGGTTTAAGACGCTCGTTCCTGAGCGGCCCAATCACAACACGGCGCAGCTTTATAACCGAGTGGCCGATTGAATCGAACATGCGCCTGATCTGCTGGTTGCGCCCTTCGTGCAACACGACTTCAAACCAAGCGTTGGTTGCAGTCTCATATGTTTTAACGATTTGCGCGGGAGCAGTGCGTGTATCATCCGGGAGGGTAATGCCGCGGCGTAAGCTTTCAATCGCTTGTTCGGGCGGGCGGCCCTTAACTTTAACTTCGTAAACTTTCTCGACCCCGTTGCGCGCTGAGGTCACGAAGTTCGTAAAGTCTCCATCGTTTGTGAGCAGTAGTAACCCTTCGGTGTTGAAATCCAGTCGCCCGACCGGGTGCAGAGCGCCGATTGCCGATGGCAGAAGCTCCGTTACCAGCGGACGCTTCTCCGGATCAGCCACGCTCGTCAAATAACCGCGCGGCTTGTTCAGCAGCACATAAACCTTCTCACGCGCCGCAAGCAGCGGGTTGATAAGTTTACCGCGCACCTTAATGTGATCGCGCACCGGATCAGCTTTGGCCCCAAGCGTATTGACAACTTGCCCGTTGACCGTCACCTCACCGGCAGTGATCATCTCTTCGGCATGGCGTCGCGAAGCCAATCCGGCCGTGGCAATCAGTTTTTGTAGACGTTCTTCCATAAGTCAAATGTCAGATGTTAGATGCTGGATGTCAGTTGTAGCTTTCAACTAAAACCTGACATCCAGAGCATCTAACATCTGTCTTTCATGCGACGCTGCTGGTGAGGTCTTCGAAGTCTTCGAAGCTCGGCAGTTCTGACAAATCTCTAAGGCCGAATTGCAGGAGAAACTCTTTTGAGGTTCCGTACATCATCGGTCGCCCGACGGTTTCCTTACGTCCTTTGACGATTATCAAGCGTTTATCAAGCAGGGTTTTAATGGCAGATGAAGATTGCACGCCGCGGATTTCTAAGATCTCCGGCACGGTGATCGGTTGTTTATAGGCGATAACGGCAAGCGTTTCGAGGGCGGCAAGTGATAGCTTCGCACTCGGACGCGATCTGAGATATGCGCGGATGTACTCGTGGTGTTCGGGACGCGTGGCGAACTGCCACCCGCCGGCGACCTCGCGCAACCATAGGCCACCGTCTCGCTCGTTGAACTCTTTGACTAATTCTTGTACGGCCAGCTCAACCCAGCCGCGATCTTCTTGCAGCACTTCAGCAATCGCGCGAACCGAAAGCGGATCTTCAGAGACAAAGATTAAAGATTCGATGACCCCCAACATCTCCGCGATGCTGCGTACGCCACTCGGAGCGTCCCCCTCGGCAACCCCTCTTTCTGATGGGGCGATTAATGAACTGTTCTCCGCACCCGTTTTCATGGCGGCTTCCATGCGCGCTTGGAAGGCTGCTTGTTCCTCTCGATCTTCAACGGCGGTCTCGTAGATGATCGGTTCCGTATCATCGTCGTCCGCTTCGGTAAATTCATCTTCACTGTCGAACGATTCGTCGCTCTGGAACCGAGCGCTGTGCATCTCCATGCCGTCCTGATCTGTCAGGCTTCGGTCTTCGGAAGAATGATCTTCGGAGGCAAACTGTTCGAGTACGTCGTCCCCTCTTGTCAGACCATCTTCTTGCGCCACGGTATCTTTATAATTTTCGCTCATGAACTTTCAATGCCCCCGGCGCGGGCGATGATGCTACCGAATGTCACGCGTTGAATAAGCGTGATCTCCATTGTGCGAACAAGTTCGAGCACTGCTAAAAAGGCGAGTACCAGTTCGCGCCGATCACGCGCCCGCTCAAAGAAGACGCGCAGGTTCAGTTCGCCGGTTGAAAGGATCATATTGCGCAGCCGTTCCTGCATCTCGCTCATGGTCACTTCGTCGCGTTCAATTTCGAGCAGCGCTTCTTGTTTGCGGCGTGCGAGTATTTCCTGAAAGACCTTGAGCAGATCAAAAACTCCGGCCGCGATTTCCGGGTTCTGCATGTCGGTTTCAAGCGGCGCGCGGGTGAAGGTCGCTTGCTCAACGGTGGAGCGTGACCACAGCATTTGCGCGGCAGCTTTGTACTTTTGGTGCTCAAGCAATCTCTCGATAAGTTCACGCCGCGGATCCGTCTGATCTTCTAAGTTTGCGCCGCTTGATCCGGATGGATCGACGGGGAGCAACATACGCGATTTGATCTCGATCAGCGTTGCCGCCATAACTAGAAAATCGCTTGCCACGACGATGTCCATCTCCTGCATAAGACGCAGGTAACGGAGATACTCATGGGTGATTCGCGCCACAGGAATATCATAGATGCTCACCTGCTCCTGGCGAATTAAGTAGAGCAGCAGATCGAGCGGCCCGGCGAATTCGCCGAGCACAAGCTTCAACTCCTCACCGCTTATGTCGGCGGTAATTTCCGGATGCGCGCCGAGAACGCTGATGGTAGTGGGAGACTGGTTGGCAGGTCGGTCCACAGTTTTGATAATTGCTTTAATTACGCCCGCGCGCGGAGCGCTCCTTGAAGTCCCATCCGCCGCTTCACATCGTCGAGCGTTTGGCGCGCAATTTCTTGGGCGCGGCGGCGGCCGTCGTCAAGAATGCGATCAAGTTCCTGGTCGCTGATGTTCTCGACACGCTCTTGTACCGGCCGCAGAAACTCTACGGTTACATCCGCCAGTTCGTTCTTTAGTTGTGCATACCCCTGACCAGCAAAGTGCGCTTCGACATCTTCGGGTTGTTTACCTGTCAACAACTGATAAATGCTTAGCAGGTTCGTAATCGCTGGTCGCGATTCATCGAACTTTATTTCTGTGCCGGAATCAGTGACGGCGCGTTTGAACTTGCGTCGCACCGTCTCGGCTGTATCAAGAAGTTCAATGCAGCCGTTCGGACTTTCATCCGATTTTGACATCTTCTTCGTCGAGTCGCTCAAGGACATAATGCGCGCGCCGACTTTTGGAATAAACGGGTCAGGCACGCGGAACGTCTCGCCGTAGTCGCGGTTGAAACGAATCGCCAGATCGCGCGTTAGTTCGAGGTGCTGTTTCTGATCTTCACCGACGGGCACGAGGTCGGTTTGGTAAAGCAGAATGTCTGCGGCCATCAACACGGGATAGTCGAAGAGGCCGACGCCGGCGCTCTCGCGCTGACGGCGCGCTTTATCCTTAAACTGCGTCATGCGCTCAAGCTCACCGACGCGAGTTATACAGTTGAGCATCCACGTTAGTTCGGCGTGTTCGGAAACATCTGATTGAACGAAGATGGTCGATATTTTTGGATCGATTCCGGTGGCGATGTAGAGGCGGGCGATCTCTCTTGTTCTGGCTGCCAGTTCCTGCGAATCCTGCGAAACCGTGATGGCATGCAGGTCAACGATGCAGAAGAAGCTTTCATATTGGTGCTGCAACTCGACCCAGTTGCGTAGCGCGCCGAGATAGTTGCCGAGATGAATCGGTCCGGTTGGCTTGACGCCGCTAAAGATACGCCTCATCCGACTTTCGTTATGCTCCAAGGAAGACGACACTCCACACAATGGGCATCACTGTACGAAAGATTACGCTGAATACGCCGGTGAAGACTGCGATGAAAAGCAGTATAAAGCCGAAGCGCTCAATTGATTCGATGGCTGCTTCAAAGCTTGAAGGAAGAAGGCTGCCGAGAATCTTGCTGCCGTCAAGCGGCGGTATCGGTATCAAGTTAAAGACTGCCAACACAACGTTCATTGTAAACAAGGCGGTGAGCAAATTAACTGCCCCGGCGGCGATCACGGAATCTGTGCCCGCGGGTACGAACATCTTATCGCCGAACGTAATAACTCCCGTCGAAAACAGAACGCGAATCGCAAGGCCCGCAATGATGGCGACAATTGAGTTGCTGATTACGCCCGCTGCGGAAACCCAGATGTTTGCGACTCGCCTGTTGCGCCACCTGGCCGGATTAACTGGCGTCGGGCGCGCCCACCCAAGCAGCGGTGCATTGGTAAAAAAAGCGATGGCCGGAAACAGCAATGTGCCGATAGGATCAACGTGCGATGTAGGGTTTAGGGTGATACGCCCTTGTAACTTAGCAAGGTCGTCACCGAATTGATTCGACATCCAGGCGTGCGCAGCCTCATGCAAAGATAGCGAGAAGACGAGCGCCACCATGTAAAGAATAAATTGGCCTATGTCAGGAGTGTTCATACTTTATTAGGCTGTAATAAGCACCGCATGCAAGCAGCGCTGCCACACTAACATGCGTCCACAAGGGTGTCAAAAAAGTGCTTCACCGTAACTTGGTTCGGAGTACCGCCTGAAAGTGGTGCTCCAAACATCTGTCTTTACCTTAACTGACTACTAGCTAAGCAATGTGCCGCGCGCACCGAACGGCACACGGTAAATCGCTTCGTTTGTCGCAACGACCATGTTGCCGTCGGAACTGAAGGCGAGTCCGACCACGTTCATTCCGGCAACCGCCATTTCTGCGTCGCTTCCATCCGGCTCAATGCGCACAATCCCGCGCCTTCCGCGCGACGATGCCGCAACATACAAATTGCCTTCACGGTCGAAAGCCAAACCCTGCGGTCTGCCCAGCCCGCGGTAGAAGAGTTCAACGTCGCCCGTTTCATCAATGCGCATCACGGCGTCGAAACTTGAAACAGTCGGCCCTGTTACATACAGGGCGCCGTCCGGCCCAAAGGCGAGATGATAAGCGGAGACCGACGGCTCAAGGTGCGCCCATTCCATCGCTTCACCAATGTCGTTTACACGATAAATCGTACCTGTGCGGTCGCCCACGTACATGCGCCCCATGCGATCAAAAGCAAGTCCGGTCGCAACGCCTAGATCCTTAGCAAACGGCACGGCTTCGTTAAACGGGGTGATGCGGTAAACCGTGCCGTCCATACGGCTCGTCACAAACATCGATCCGTTTCGGTCGAAAGCTATTGCTGTCGGGTTGACGATTTCGCCGGAGAGGCCATTCACCTCTCCATCGCTATCAATGCGAAAAAGCGAGACAGGCATACGTTGGCCGCGCGAGCCTGAGCGGGTGACGTAAAGCGCTCCGCTGTCCGGGTCAAAAGCAGGGTTAGCAACAAGGTGAAGGTCTTCAGCGAGTGTAATGCCAATTGCGATGCGCGCCGTGTTTGTGCGTCCTCGGTTGTTCTCCAAGGCAACTTCCGTATTCGTACCACCGTTTGCTTGCACCTCCGGCACGATTGCCAGCACGCGGCGCGGCGATGCACCGACTAACACCCCCGAAGCCGTCTCAAACCACGCACGGCACGATCTGAGTTGGCCTGTGTTAAAGTCTGTGCATTCGATGATCACTTCGCCGCCTGGGATCGCAGCCGCCGGATCAACGCGCACGATTCGCCCTGCTTCGCTCATTACCCCTTACTCTCCGTTTAATGCTGCTCTTGAAATTAAAAAAGTGCCAGCCTGTTTGCTGCGATTTATTGAGTGTCGCGGAAAAGGTATGATACGACGTGTCTGCAAAGGCTGTCTATCGGAACGCTAACGCGCAAGAGGTGCGGGGTGCGGTGTGCGAAATGTGGGGTTACTAACGCTCGGTTCGGGTCTTCCTTTAACCCCGTACTCTGTATTTCGCAACTGTTACTTCAATACTTGCTTGTGGCTCGCTATGCTATACTTGCCCTCGCTTAAAGACGATTTTAAAACTTTTTTACCATCAGTGGGTCCGCAAGTTTTACTCAAGTCAACCTTTCATCAAAGAGCCGCGATGCTCAAGCCATGTTCATCTATTAAGCAACATGAAAGTTTCCCCACGCGCCTAAGTTCAACTTCACTCGCTTCAATGTTCTCTGCCGCTTATAATAACTGTGTACCGCACGCGATGGACGTGCGCGCCTGTAAACTTTGTACGCTGACTAAAGCTTACAGAGGAGCAACGCATTAGCTAGAGGAACAAAGAGATCAACACCGTACACGGCAACACACAAGGTCTTAAACCCAATCAACTTCGTCGCATCGGCAAACTCTACGAGCGCCGCATCGCGCCCCAGCAAATCATTACGCCGGATTTTGCCAGACAGTTATCAGAGCTTTCCCACGAAACGCGCAGACAGATCGGCGTCTTGATCGACCGCAAAGGATACGTCGAGCATGTGGTTGTCGGCGACGCCCACCGCATCGAACTGCCTGATCTTCAACGCACACGCATCGCGGCCGACCGCTTTCGCGGCTTGCGTTGTATTCACACGCACTTGCGGGGCGAGGACCTAACCACAGACGACTTAACAGATCTCGCTCTTTTACGGCTTGATCTAATGGCGGCACTTGATGTCGATGAGCGTAGCGGCCTACCCGGGGTTGTGCGTGCAGCGCATCTTCTGCCCGCCACGCCCACGGAAATCGGCGCGGGTCTTAATGGAGAACAAACCGCGCCTTATGTTTTCCTTGATGCTAAGTTGCCATCGCAGCTTGACGTTGATTTTCTCGAACTCGTCAACTCGCTCGAAGAAGAGATGGCGCGTAACCGTCGGGTTGGGCGTCAAGCTGAAGCGCGCGACCGTGCGATTCTCGTCGGAGTCACGACCGGTCTACTTAGTGAAGCTGAAGAATCAATGGCTGAGCTTCGCGAGCTTGCGGCATCGGCAGGCGTCGTCGTGCTTGATAGCATCATCCAGCGTCGTCCGGCGATTGATCCGCGCACGCTCTTGGGA
>JACCTF010000673.1 GCA_013812565.1 Pyrinomonadaceae bacterium
CAAGATCGCTGGTGCGTCCAAGTCTGCGACCGACAAGGCCGCTGGCTGTTTGCCAGTTGTCTCCTGAAGGTACTGCAGTAATAGCCGGAACGTATCCCGGTAGCTCTTCACCGTGCGCGGGCTGACCTGCTTGTGACGACACAGATGTTCCATGAAGAAGGTTTGCAACAGCGGGCCGATCAGTGTGTGCGGAAGTTCTGTCGTGACGGTCATTGGTCACCTCCCTGGCCGGTGAAATTTTGGAAACACTCTCCTGCGGCGGCGAGCAACTCCGGCGTTGCCGTGAGGTACCAATAAGTATGTGCCGGCTGCACGTGGCCCAGGTAGACCGATAGGGTTGGGAGTAGATCCTGCACCTTCACGCCGGAGCGGTACCAGTCGAGCATGCGTCCCACTGCGAAGGTGTGTCTGAGCCCATGAAGGCAGGGGCGAGCGCGAGCGTGGTCGGCGCGGATTCCGGCTGCTCGCGTGAGGGTGTGGAAAGTCTCCCGCACAGAGTCGTAGTGCAGGAAAGTGCCACGCTCAGAGACGAAGAAGGCATTTGTGAGGCCATCATAGTGAAGGCGCTTGCGCGCGGCCGCATAGAGCCGCAGTTGAGCGGCGGTGGTTGAATGCAGCGGCACCAGTCGTGATTTGCGGAACTTGGTCTGCAACACCTCGAGGTAGGGAGAATCTGCCCCTAAGTGGACATCTCGCTGCGTTAACCGGATGACTTCTCCGACTCGTAATCCAGTGCTGGCGATCAGCCCGA
This sequence comes from Pyrinomonadaceae bacterium, assembly GCA_013812565.1. GTDB lineage: Bacteria > Acidobacteriota > Blastocatellia > Pyrinomonadales > Pyrinomonadaceae > JACCTF01. The sequence continues at coordinate 752 of JACCTF010000673.1, forward strand.
TGATCGTGCGGTAGGTGTGCGGGCGCAGCGAACCTTCGGGTCGTAGATGGGAGGCGACTTCGATGAGCCGTTCAATCTCTTGCGGGGAATAGAGATAAGGGTGTGGGCGGCGGATGTGGGCGAGCAGGCCAGGGCCTGGGACCTCAGTTTCCGGAAGCGCTGCTCGGAGATGAGACAGAAATCGACGGACCACCTTGAGGCGGCTCGCCTGTCCAGCCGGTCCGCGGCGCGGTGAAGGTTGACACGCCCACTCCACGGCCATATGCGCCCGAAGTGGTCCCGTCACGCCGTGCGCTTCGACGAAACGTACGAAGTCCTTCAGCAGTTTCTCCTCGGAGGTGACCACATAACCCAGTGCATGCCGCAAGGCGACGTAGGCCTCCACTCGCAGAAAAAGGTTCTCACTGTTCATGGCGCACCTCCCGGCCACGGCAAGGCCACTTTCGCCAATGAGCCCAGATCGAGTTTGGCATAAACGCCCGTGCTGACCAGGGAGCGGTGGCCTAAGATATCGGCGATGTCTTTGAAGGGTGTACCGTGGCGTGCCATGGCAGTGGCCAGCGTATGACGCAGGACGTGCGCCCCGGGTCGGTGAACCTTCACTGAAGCGCGCTTGAGTAGCTTGCTCACCAGCGTGGTGATCGTGACCGAACTTCGCAAGGGATGAAACGGCGGACGCCACCGCAGGAACAGTTCGCGATGAGGAGTGATGGGACGTGCCTGTCGGAGGTAGGCCACGATCGCCTCTCCGACTTCGTGCGAGATGGGCAAGCTTCGCTCCCGAATTCTTACCGGCGCGAATGATCAGGCGTCCTTCGGTCCAGTCGAGGTCATCGAGCTGCAAGCGAATTACCTCGCCAGCGCGCAGTCCTAAACGAGCCAGCAGCAGGACCACCGCTCGCTCGCGCAAACCCAACGGAGTTGCCGTGTCGCAGGCCTTGATCACACGCTCTACTTCTGTCAGGGACAGGTGCCTTGGGAGCGAGGAGTGACGCCACGTGCGGACAGGCGGCACCGCGCCCTCGATCCCGGCTGGTACAACGCCCCTCGTCACCAGGAAGCGCAACAGAGCGCGGATGGCAGGACCGGTTGACCGCAACTGGAAGGCTGCAGCTTGGCCGCTTCTGTGCGGACAAAGGCGGTAATCTGTGCGGCTTGCAACCTAAGTGAGTCGCCACTTATTTTGACAAGAAAGAATGGTTTTTAGCCTGTGTTTACTGGGCTGCACGTAATCATTCTTGACAGAACTTTTGGCAACTCACTTAGATAAAACCGAGGTATTGCAAAGACTGCTCCATCCCTACGATGCCGGGGAGATGATGGCATACCCGGTGGGCACACTCGTCAACAGCCCGCAGCACGATGATCCAGCATTCATCGAGCCACTTTCAGCAGGTCCAAATTCAGCTTAACCACCTGCTGGCATAAACAAGTAGAGCCATGTACAGGCTGGCGAAAGGTTATCAGGTGCGGCGGAGTAAAGCTCAAACGGTTGTCGTCAATAGCAACAATCATCAATTGGCAGATGAGCCGCTCGTGCGGGCTCGCCCGTGTAGCGTGTGCGGCGGCAGAATAGTGCTGGGTGTGATGACGCTCGTGCATCGTGACGGAAGTAACCGCGTGATCGGGTGCGCCTGTACCCATCTGTATTGTCGGGCTAAACTCCGTGAATCGTTCTCACTGATCAGTGACGCTGACGCAGGATACGTCAACTGATACTTCGCATGAATAATGAAAGGCGGAGGGCAACTTGTGAATAGAACCAGGCGGCTGCTTGCCACGATGTTACCGCTGCTGACAGTAGCAGCGGTGTGGTTGCTTGGTTCTCAGTCAGTGCGAGCGTGGGGTGAACATGGTCATCGCATCTCGGCGCAAGCTGCGGCGCAGAAGCTGCCAAGTGAGATGCCGCAGTTCTTCCGCTCTGCGAGTGATCAGCTCGCCTATCTCAACCCTGAACCTGATCGCTGGCTAGATGGTATTGAACGCAAGCTCGCTGGAGCGCTCAATTCAGCCGCCGCCCCCGAGCATTACATCGACTTCGAGCTGATCTCAGATAAAGCGCTGGCTGCTCGTCACCGATATGACTACCTGGCTGAGCTAACCAGGGCGGGAGTGAGAGCCGACCAAGCAGGATTGTTGCCCTTCGAGATCCGGGAGTTGTTAAAGCGGCTCAGAGTGGAGTTCCGGTTGTGGCGGACGACCACGGACG
>JACCTF010000680.1 GCA_013812565.1 Pyrinomonadaceae bacterium
GCACAGGCCATGTCTCATCCGGGACTCGGTCGCCGTCTTCAGTCACCGCGATCGTGCCGCTTGATGACGCCAGCACTATATTGCGAACGCCGGCTTTTACGGCCGCCTCACACAGCAGCCTCGTTCCCTCAACGTGCAACGCATGCATCTGGTGTCCGTCATTAGGGTCACGCGAAACACGCCCCGCCAGATGATAGATTTGCGTGACATCTTCGACCGCGCGCTTGACCAGATCGGGCGAGGTGATTGAGCCTTCTACTATCTCAACGTTCAGTTCGGCGAGCCAAGTCGGAGTTTTGGTTGCGAGCACGCGAATGTGTTGCTCGCCTGCTTCGATCAACTGGTGAAGAAGATGCCGGCCGAGGAAGCCTGTGCCGCCGGTGATGAGCGTCTTCGGTTGAGCTTGGCTAGTCGTTGGTGTCTTATTTGTTAATCTGCTTTTCGCTGGGGTCTTGCGAGTGGTGCGCGGTTTGGTTTTAGTCGGTTCCATACTCTTCGATTGCGGATGTGGGAATGCGGAATGCGAATTGATAAGACGGGGAATTGTTTCTTCAATCCGCATTCCGCAATCCGCACTCTACAACTGAAAGGTCCGCATTCCCAAATCTACAATCTTTAATCAGCCGTGGTGAATAAGTGTTTTAGATCCTGTGCGGCCTCGCCTTCTTCCGCTAGCTTCTCGCGTCGCTCCGCTTTCCACCGGAGCCGCAACGCCTGTGCGTCGAAAGAGTGGCGGCTGCCATCGCGCAGGTTCTCAATTTCATGTTGAACGAGCGCCGCAACGAGGCGGTAAGCTTCGGCCCGCGACATCCCTTCGGTCATTAGTTCCAGCTCTTCAATCGGTAGGAACCTCCCGATGCGTGCCCCAAGCGCTCGACTCTTGAGGATGCTCGCGCCCTTCGGCAACGCTTCGTATGTGCCGCGAAGATGAACGGGCAGGATGCCGGTTCGACAGTTGAGCGCAAGATAGCCGATCACGGGTTTGAAGGGGAATATCTCGCCGGAGACCGAGCGCGTGCCTTCAGGGAAGATCAAAGCGTTGTAGCCGCCTTCGAGGAAAGAGCGCGCGTGACGAAGCGATTGACGCAAAGAACCGCTGCGTTCCATCGGGACAAGGTTGGTGAAGTTGTCCATGTAGGCGCGCTTGTATTTGTTGTCAAAGAAATAATCGGCCGCGGCGAGCGCCACCATGTCGCGTCCCGCTTCACCGAGCGCCATCTTCACCAAGCCCATGTCGAGGTGCGAGGTGTGGTTGGCGGCCACGATAAAGTTGGTATGCACAGGGATGTTCGCCCGACCTTCATAACGCGAATTGAGAATCCGTTCGTAGAACTGATGCTGCAAAATGCCGAGACCTTTCTTGCCAAGCAGGCCGACGAGCGACGGGATGTGAATCTCGCCGTCTTCCCTGCCAGATTCTTTATGAACTTCTTCGTCATGCTTGCGAGTTGTTCGCGCTTCCGGTCCGGTCCCGCGCCGGGTGACGCGGCTCATTAGTTCGCGCACGTTTCGTACTTCGGTCAACGTGTCGGGCGAGCGAACGGCCGAGCCCGCTTGTTCAATTGCGGCGGCCAGTTCGACGTACATCAAGCTATCGAAACCCAAATCTGTAAAAGATGATTCCAGAGTAATCTTGGCGCGCAATCTGTTTGAAACAGTCGCGACGATTTCCAGTAGCCACGACGCATCGCTGTCTCTGCTGCTCGGTTGGCTTGTCGTGCGTGCGATCACGCGCTTACTTTGTTCGAGCGCTTCGATCATCCCGATAACTTCGCGCCGCTTTACTTTGCGCGTTGCAGTGCGCGGCAGTTCCGCGTCCGAGAAGTGAAGCACACGGACGCGCTTGTGGAAGGGAAGCGTCGATGAGACTTCACGGAAATGCTCTTCGATCTTCGTGCGCACTTCGGCGTGTGACAGTGCGATGTCGCGGTCGTAATCAGGCACCACCAGACATGCGACCTTCTCGCCGATGCCGTCCGCGAGACCGACCACGCTCAATTCTTTAATGAGCGGCGTGTGGCTGTAGAGCTCTTCTATTTCATCGGGGTAGACGTTCTTGCCGTTGGTGTCAACGATGATCTCTTTCGAGCGTCCGACGAGGTAGAGATTGCCTTCGTCGTCAACTTTGCCGAGGTCGCCCGTATGAAGCCAGCGGTCAACGAGGACGGCGCGTGTCGCCTTTTCATTCTCAAAGTAGCCGACCATGATGTTCGGGCCGCGCGCGATTACTTCGCCGACGCCGCTCGAATCCGCTTCGGCGATTTTAACTTCGACGCCGGGCAGAGGTTTCCCGACGCTTCCCACAAGCAGGTGATTCTGCGGGCGGACAACGGTCAATACGGGCGAGGCTTCCGTCAGGCCGTAACCCTCAAGAATCGTGAATCCGAGGCCATGAAAATCTTTCTTGATCGAATCGTTCAAACTCGATCCGCCGCTGATTAAGTAACGAATGCGTCCGCCCATGCCTTGATGAATCGGATAGAAAACGATCTGGCCCAGGTTGAGCGGCGTCTTGTCGCGCAGCCAACTGTTAAGTTTGATCAGTCCGTCGAAAGTTTGGTCAACCCATTGCCCGCGCTCTGACAGTCGGTTCTTGATGCGACGGTGCAGCATCTCCCACAAGGCTGGAACGCCGACCATGCCGGTGACGTGGCCGTTCTTGATGGCGCGGGCAAGATGTTCGCCGGTTAGCTCGGGCAGGTAAGTGATCTGCGCGCCGCGACTGAGGGGCGCAAGAAAACCTGTGGAGAATTCAAAAGTGTGATGCAACGGCAACACCGAGAGCATGCCGTCGCCCGTCGTCATGTCGAAGATGGACGAGAGCATCGAGACCATGCTCGTGAAGTTGCGGTGCGACAGCATGACTCCCTTCGGCTGACCTGTTGTGCCCGAAGTGAAGATTAGCGAAGCGACGGTTTGTGCCCCGACACGCTGCGGCAGAAGCGCGCTGCGTTGCTGCTCCGTCTCCTCGTTTGTCAGCGCAAACACTTGATCGAAACGCCACAGGCGGGTTGACGAGAGTTCGGTTCCAGGTTCACTCGGAGGGGAGGTCTTGGCTAATTTCTGGGCCAGGTCCGGGTGCTTCTCATCCATCTGCTCGCTCAAGATGATGCCGATGGCTGCGCCGGCTTGAGCGAAATTGACGATCTCATCCGTGGTGCTCTGCGGATCAAGCGGGATGCAGGTTGCGCCCGCGCGCAACACTCCAAAATAGCTCATGCCCCATTCAGGCGCGTTGTCGCTTGCGAGCATCACACGGTCGCCGGGGCGAACGCTTTCACTCACGAGGAATGCTGCGGCACGCGTCGCCAGCTCACGTAAATCCGCGTAAGTGTACTGCTCTTGATGACCATTGCGTTCAATGCGCATCGCGACGCGCGTTGCATGTCGTTTAGTTGAAGTCTCGAAGAGCTCAATCAGATCGCGGTAGGTATAGACGCGCTTCTGTTGGGCGCGCATATCTTCTTCGAGCGTCGGGAAGACCCACTTCTTGAGACCGGGGAAGTGGATGTTCATCCAGTAGTCGTACCAGTCAATCTGCTCCGGCTGCCACGGAAGCAGATTCTGCTCGTCGCCGGGTATCCGTGCAAAGAGGGAGCGCACGTTGTCGGTGCGGAAGATGTAATCGTTATCAATCGTAAAGGGGCGAAACATCTCGAAGGCTTCCATCGTTTCGCGCGTCACTTCTTCAACGCGTTCGACCTTCTCTTTGACCTGATCAACGATCTCTGTGAAGCGGCCCCCGCCCCAGCGCGGGCGTATGCGGTCCAGCATCGTCGAGACACGCTTGGCCGCCCCGTTGATCATCGGCGTTGAAGTTGCCTCAAAACGCGAAGTGCTGACAGGGCGCACTTCCATGCGCGCCGCAATCTCATTAACGAAACGAAAGCCTGTGTCCTTCTCCTGGAAATGCTTGCGCTTGTAGAGTCCGAGCAGACCGGCGATGCGACTCAGTTCGTTGGGGTTGCTGTCGCCGGTCGCCGCTTGGTAGACGAGCCGCGGCTTATCAGCGCATGCTTCCGCGGCAACGGCAAGCATCACCGCCGCCACCTGATCAACCGGCGTGATGTCGAGAACCAGCTTCTCATTGGCAGGGATTTGTACTTGACCCTTGAGCGAGATGAAGATCAGCGGCGCGGTCGTCGTAAAGCCTTCGTTCCAACCGGGGAATGGATAGGAGGCGGCCGATTCGACAATGCTCGGCCGCACAATGGCGCGCACCATCTCGGTTTCAGCCGCGACCAATTGTTCGCCGAGGCTCTTGGTATACGTGTAGATGTTGGGCCAGCCCCACCACTTCGCGCGTTCAATGCCAAGGTCGGTTAAGCGCGTCCTGGTCCAAACTTTGCGCTCGCGCGCGACGGCCAGGCCGAGCGCATCGGGGTCGTCCGGGTCACGTCCTTCTTCAACAAGCCTCCGGCGCGCTTCGGCGCGGAAGCGCGCCGCTATCATCGCGTCTCTGGTTTCTTCGCGCACGCGCTGGCTGAGTCGTTCGCAATCTCTGATCTCCTGCTCGACGGAAAACTCAACGCCCGCCATCTCCGCTTCCTCGCGGCATGGAAAGTAGCCCGTGACCGGATCGCTCTCCCACACGACGCCCGAACGGTTGCCCGCCACAAAACAGGTTGAGATGTGGACGAGCGCCGGGCGCTTCATGCGCTTGGTAAACCGGATAACATTCTGCGTGCCGACAACGTTCGTGCGGAGAGCGCTCTCCAGCGTCGGGTTGAAGGTGACGTTGCCCGCGCTATTGATCACAACATCGATGTCGTCGGCAATCCTTTGCGCTTCTTCCTCTGTGTACCCGAGATTGTCTTCACCGATGTCGCCGCCGACGATGCGTACTTTGTCCTGAATGAAACCTTCGAAGGCGCTGCCGTATCGTTCGCGTAGGGGATCAAAAGGCGGCGCAGTGATAACGTTGTTCCAGAAGCGCGCTTCCGATTCGGCTTGCGAGCGCGCACGGACGGTGACATAGACGTGGCCGATATTCGGAAAGCGATGCAGCAGCATACTCAGCGTCACTTTGCCGAGAAAGCCTGTGCTGCCGATGATAAGCAAGCGGCGTCCGTTATAGATTTCTGTCGGAGATAACTTCATAGTCGTGCCGTCGGATGATCAGCGGTTGCTCGCCGCGGACAGTTTGGCGAGATCGAGTCGAAAGCCGGGCAGCACGCGGCCTCCGTCGAGCGTATCGGTTTCGCCAAGTATTTGTAGGTCGCGCAGGGAGTGGTAAACCATGACGATGCGCCGCTTCGGATTGAATATCCAAACGGCGAGTGAGCCGGCGGCAAAGTAGAGGGCGATTTTTTCGTCAATCTCATCAACCGTGTTGCCGGGACTTAAAACTTCGATTGCCAAGTCAGGCGCGAACGGAAAGAATTTGTCGAAACTCTCGACAATCGCCAACCGTTCATGACTAACGAACGCCGCGTCTACGCCGAGCACTGTGTCCGGGTCGCGCTCGACGAGAAAACCTGTTTCCGCGCCGAAGACACGTCCGAGATTGCGCGCGCGAACAAACATTATGAGTTCGGCGGTGATTTCAGCCGTGA
>JACCTF010000708.1 GCA_013812565.1 Pyrinomonadaceae bacterium
GAGCTGTGCCGTTATGGCCGACGACGGCACAGGCTCTCCAGGCGTGGTTTGGTGAATTGGGTGATGGGTCAGGAACGGTGGCCTTCCCGAATGCGCGCGGTGCGGCTCTCACACGCGATGGCGTGAACTACCTGCTGCAACAGGCAGTTGAACGAGCTGCCAGGAGCTGTCCGAGCCTGCGGAACAAGCCTGTCTCTCCGCATCTACTGCGCCATACCTGTGCGCTTCATCTGCTGCAGTCTGGCGTCGACATTGCGGTCATCGCTTTATGGCTGGGTCATGAGAACATCCAAACCACGCATGGCTACATTGAGGCAGACCTCATCCTCAAGGAACAAGCCCTCCAAAAGATGGCTCCCGCGGGCCAGGTTGTGACGAGGTTCAAGGCTGATGACGCGCTGCTGAGATCCCTCAGCTCGCTCTAAATAATGCGGAGTAAAATCTCGTGAAACCCGCGCCCCGCGCACGTTCTCCCACCTTACTCCGCATTATATTGTGCTCTGGATTTGGAACATAATGCGGAGCTCCGCATTACTGCTCGTTACTCCCCAACACCCTTCAACGAAAATTCTCCATCAACATAATGTCACTGATGCTCTGGTCAATTTGTGTGTAGAGCAGCGATTGACCGTCGGGAGAAACCGAGAGGCTTCCGCCACGTTGCAGAACCTCTTTTTCTAACGTCGCAAGTTGCGCGACCTTGCCCGTCGCGAAGTTGAAGAATTCAACTATCGGACGGGACGGCGTTTCGGCAGTGATGAAGTAGATGCCTTGATCCCTCACCGCCCAAAAGCGCCAGTAGCCGGCTTTGTGAACATCCAAGACCGGGGACTCTTCACCACCTTCGACCGGAACCCGCCAAATTCCTGGAATGTCGCGGCCCTTCGCGTAGTAGAGAAACTTACCGTCCATCGACTCAAATCCTTCAAAGCCGCCGCCCTTTGTTACTTGCACGGCCTCACCGCCTTCGATTGGTATCTTGTGAATTTGTAAACTCTCACTGCGGTTGGAGCCAAAGTAAATCCAGCGTCCGTCTCTTGACCAACTCGGCACAATGTCTTCAGAGGCTTCGGTTGTTAAGCGGCGCGGCTTTCCACCTTCGACGCTAATCACGAAGATGTCGCCCGCGTTGCCTTGAAGTCGTGAATCGAAAACAATCTGGCTTCCATCATGTGACCAACGCGGCGTCCCAGTGTTCGGGCTATTGAGATAAGTCAATTGAACTGTATTTGCGCCTTCACTATCACACAAGTAAAGCTCCATCACTCCAGAGCGGTTTGATTGAAACGCGATTCTTTTACCATCCGGCGAATACTGCGGGGCGAAATCAAGCACCGTCGAGGAGATTAATCTAGTCGGAGATGGGCTTTGACCACTTGAGCTTGGCAAAGTGAGACGCCAGATGTTCGGATCAATGCTCGACTGGGTGTAGGCCATGTAATTGCCTTGACGAGAGATTGTCAGTCCCATGCTGCTGCCGATGTTTTGCCCGACGACGGCGAGTTGTTGAGGAGCACCGCCCGCAGCGGAAATTCGCCATAGCCCGGAGTTTCCGCCGCGCGTCGATGAAAAAATAATCCCACGTCCGCCAGGGTCCCAAACAACGTTGTTGATAAAAGTGTTGTCGAAGCTGATGCGCTTAGGTTCTCCGCCCGACGAAGGCGCAACGTACAGATCATGCACACCAGAACCGCTTAAACGGACAAAGGCAAGCGTCCCTCCATCGGGAGAAATCGCGGGAAAGCTGTCACCAATTGTTTGCGCGGGGGGGGAAGTCAGGCGTCGTTTTTCGCCCGTCTCCCTTGACAGTGAAAAGATGCTGAAAGGTTCTTGCGGCGAACTTTTATCAACGACCGCTAAAGAGCTTCCATTCGGGGACCAATGCAGGTTCTGCCCGCTTGCTTCAAACCGATCAGTAAATGCCTCGGCTAATTTGCGCTCGATGCCTCCTAACGACGGTACGATGTAGAATCCACCGCCTTCGCTTGATTGCCGGAGAAATGCGACGTAGCGGCCATCGGGCGACCACGCCGGGCTTGTGTCGGCGGAAGGGTCAGTGGTTAACCGCAACGGCGCTCCGGCATCAAGCAGTTTGACGTAGATGTCATCGTTGTCGTCTTTTTCGCCGCTCCACACAAAAGCAATTTGGTTGCCGTCGGGTGAAAAAGCGGGCTGGTACTCGCGTCCTGGAAAACTTGTGAACAAGGTAAACTTTGGAGCGGAGCCCGTTAGCTTTGTTTGAGATTTACCGCCGCCGCTGTACTTGTATAGTCCGTAGGCTACTCCAACTGCGGCGACAACAAGCATTGCCAAAGCTACGGTTATTCTGCGGTGACGGCTTTTGACCTCGCTGGTAGGACGTTTGATATCTAATGTTGAATGTGGCGCGGCAACTTCGGCCGTGGGTGTCAATCCCTCCTGTGCCACCTCAATCGCTGGCGGCGCATTTCTGCTGCCACTATCGCTGCCAATCGTAGTCCGGTTGGTCAGATTTGGTGGTATGGAGCGTTCGAGTTCTGTCTCGAATTCTATCCGCTGCTTTAGCCTTCGCAAGTCGATCAATAAATCTTTAACGCTTTGATAGCGCTCTTCGCGGTCTTTGGTCAGAGCTTTGAACACGATCCGCTCTAACTCGGTCGGCACTTCACGAGAGAAGCGAGCCAATGGCGGCGGCTCTGTTTTTAATATCGAGGCCACAACCTCGCTTGGTGTCGCGCCCTCGAATGGCCCCCGTCCGGCCACCATTTCATAAAGCACTACTCCCAAACTCCAGATGTCTGTGCGGCCATCAAGCTTTAACCCTTGCGCTTGTTCGGGCGACATATACTGAGTTGTGCCAATCACTGTGCCTGGGTTCGTGATAGCCATCGGCATGGTCTTCGCGTCTTCAGGATCACTGCCGGTTGTTTGAGTTTCAGTCAGCTTAGCCAGACCAAAGTCTAATACTTTGACGTAACCATCGCGGCGCAGCATGATGTTGTCCGGTTTGATATCTCGGTGGACGATCCCGGCGGCGTGCGCTGCTGTTAAGGCAGAAGCGACTTGCACGGCGATGTCGAGCACTTCGCGTAACTCCATCCGCGGGCTGGCGAGATGTTGACGCAGCGTTACTCCGTCGATGAACTCAGTGGCAATGTAATGGATCGCGCCCTCCGAGCTGATTTCATGAATCGTCAGAATATTCGGATGATTAAGGGCAGAGGCTGCGTAAGCTTCCTGCTCGAAGCGGCGCAACTGAGACTCATTCTTGGTGAAATCTGATGGAAGAAGTTTGAGGGCGACATAACGCCGCAGTTGCGTATCTTGCGCAAGATAAACTTCGCCCATGCCACCTGCGCCAAGCAATGAGCGAATTTCATAACGGCCAAAACGTGTGCCGGGGGAAACGGGCATGACTGTTAGGAACCTATGCTAGTCGGGGGGCAGATAGCATTCTTCAAGATTTTGATTGATTCATTGTAACTCGCGTTTATCTAAGCGCGCTAGAGTGATATAAAGCTGTAGCTCAACAATTATGGGACGGCAGGGACTAAAAGCAAGGGCGATGTGGCAAAACGCTGAGCTACCTAAGTAGCGTTGAACTAAACCGCTACCGAGTAGCGGTAGCATCGTCTCGTAACTTGCTGCTTGTTCCGCTTCTTGATGCTTCCTGCTCTCTTTGACCTTCCGCGCACTACTCTTGTGAAAGGCTCCTTTGCTGAACATCATCCTGGTGTTCCAAACCTGATGTCGGGACACATTTTGTAAAGTGGCGAGTGGCAACGAGTTAGTGACTCGTGAGAGCATTGTTTCTACCATGAATCAAAGCTCTATTCCCACTCGCCTCGGCGAGTATATCAATGCCATGTTGCCCGATGCACATGGTCATCAACGAAAAGCGATCATTGATTTTGTCTTCGCGCTGATCGCCGAACGAACTTGTCAGCAGGCGGCACTCGCCCGCTGCTTCGGCAACTTTGAAGCGGCTGTCAAACGCCTCTCGCGCTTGCTGCATAACGAGCGATTGGACACCACAGAGTTGGCACGCTCTCACGCCCGCGTGATTGTTTCGCAGTTGCCGCTGGCAGGTGAGGTGAGAGTCGCCCTCGACTGGACCATTGAAGGCACCCAGCATCTGCTGGTCGCTTCGCTGCTCATTGGACGCCGCGCCATCCCTCTCTACTGGGAGGCCTACGACGAGCGCGCGTTGAAAGATCGACGCAGTGGTTATGAGCGGGAGTTGCTGCGCACGGTGCTGCGCGAGGTGCTCGGTGAGATGGCGCGGGCGCGGTTGATCATCACGGCGGATCGCGGCTTTGCCAGTGTTGAGTTGATAGATTTGCTCAATGAATTGAAGGTTTCGTGGGTGCTGCGCGCCAAGAGTAGCACGAAGGTCAAAGTCGGGAGCGAGTGGCGCAGATTGCACACCTTGAAGATGCGCGGCAACCAGCGACGGCGCACACTGGGACGACTCAGCTACTGCGCAAGCGCTCCACGTCGGCTCTATGTCACGCAAGCCAGAGCGCGTGACCGCACGGGGAAGTGGGGCATCTGGCATCTGGTCTCGAACCGCAATTGGTCGGCGGTGCAGACGACTGCGGAGTATGCGCGCCGCTTCGGATGTGAAGAAGGATTTCGTGACAGCAAACGCTTGCTTGGGTTCGCCGATGCCCGCATCAGTGACCTTCAGGCGTGGCAGAGGATGTTTACGCTGGTGGCAATCGCGATACTGATTTTGACGACAGTGGGCGGCGCGTTGATAAGGAATCGTCAACTGGCAGACCGGCTGCTCAGGCAGGTGCGAGCGCGCCGCAGAGAAAGATCTGAACTCAGTTTGGTGCGTACCATAGCTGAACTGCTGGAAAAGCAAATTGACCTCTGGGAGTTGCTCGGTTTTACCCATAAACTCAATCTGGAGGCGAAGTTATAAAATGTGTCCCGACATCAGGCTTCAACCCCAGATTAAGAGTGACATTAGTAAAGCCGCAGATAAACGCGGATGTTCGCGGATCTGTTTTCGTGCATTATCAAAAACCATGCAATTAGCATCAATAGCCAGGATAGACACTTTTCTGAGCCTTCGAC
>JACCTF010000712.1 GCA_013812565.1 Pyrinomonadaceae bacterium
AAGCTGTGCAGCAGGAGGATGTTGCCAAGCAGCGCGGCACACAAAGCGAGCGTTTGCTTCAGACGCCTGGCGCTCCGCAAGATGTTCAAGTCGTGGCGCGCGTCAACGCTCCCGATGAAGCGCGTGAAATCCGTTTAACTTTCAAACCAGGTGGCCGACGCTCGAACGTCGGACGCGCCGCCGATAACGATATTCATTTGAACCACGGAAGCGTATCGAAGGTACATGCCGCCTTGGTGATGAACCGCGAAGGAACGTTGCTGGTGGCCGATACGGGATCAACCAACGGAACATACATCAACGGTCGTCGTATTGCTTATGGCGAAGCAAGACCAATCGAAGATGGCGATGTCGTCAGCTTCGGTGATATTGAAGTCAGACTTAGAAAGGCAGTAACAAGTGACAAGTAAGAACTAGGGTTTATCTTGTCACTTGTCACTTAAATAGATGTTTTTTCAAGCCCTTCCTGAAAAGCAACCGGCGCTGCTAACTCTTGTTTATTTGGCGAGCTTTGCGCTCATCGGGTTGCTGCTCGCGGTTTCTTTTTTGCGGCGTCGGCGACGCTCGGCGTTGGAGACAGTGGCCTCAGCAGATTTGCCGGAGGAGGTGCGGCAGCGGCTCGGCGCGACTTCTACCAACCGCGGTCTTCACGTGCTGCGCTGGTTCTTCATCCTGCTGGCGGTGAGCGTCTTTGGCTTTCACGTCTACTGGGCGCGTTATGCCGAAGATCGCAACGAACGCTTTCAAGAACTTAACTACAAAGATTTGCGCAATCGCCGTTTATCGGAATCGACCCTGCGCGGGTGGATACTGGATCGGACTGGCGTGTTAGATCGCGCGTTGGCGCTCTACCAGCGTGACCAGCGCGGCGAGATTACGCGGGTCTATCCGTTGGATGCGACGGTCGCTCACATTTTGGGGTCGGATCGCGGCGATGCGGGGTTGGAGCGCGCGCTGTTCGGCGTGCAGAGCGGTCAGGTGCCGGAGGCTTTGGATGTGGTGCTTGAGCGTGACATCAAGCAACCGGCGAATCTCGACGTGCGTTTAACGATTGACGGTGAGTTGCAAAAGACTGCCGCCGAACAGCTCCGCGGCAGACACGGCGCAGTCGTAGTTCTCCAGCCGCAGACCGGCGAAGTGCTCGCGATCTATAGCAACCCGTCATACAGTCTGCGCGAGGTACGCGACGCGGCGACGTGGATCCGGCTTGAGGCGGACAAACGCAACAACCCGCTGGTCAATCGCGCCTTGAGCACTTACTACATTCCCGGCTCGACCTTTAAAACCGTGACGATGATCGCCGGCTACCTCGCCGGGTTGCAAGATGCGGAGTTTGTGTGCAGCGTTAACGGCTTCTATGCGCAGCCGGGGGCAAAGGCGATCTTTGACGCGGGCGGCACGGGCGAGGTTCACGGTCGCATCGGAGTCGCCAAAGCCTACGAAGTTTCGTGCAACCAATACTTCGCACAACTCGCGCTCAAGAGCGGAGCTGATGCGATGCGGCAAGCCGCCGAACGGCTCGGCATCGGCGTTTATGACTCGCCCCAACAAGCATTGAGCGGACGTAAGAAGTTTGATATGTGGAACGCGAGCACGCCAGCCGTGGCGCGTGCGCTTGCGCCGCGTGAAGCGACCATCGTGGCAACTGAGAAGATGCGGCGGTATGACCTCGGCTTAGTCGGTTTCGGGCAGGGTTATGCCGGGCAGATGACGCCTCTGCAAATGGCGCTGACGGCTTCAGCAATTGCGAACATGGAAGGCAAGTTGATGAAACCGAAGATCGAGTATGACCTTCCGCCATCTGTCTACAGTCAGACTGTAACACCGCAGCAAGCCAATGAGATGCGGCAGATCATGGGCCTTGTCACCGGCGGTCCGGGCGGTACGGCGCGCGGCGTATTCGGACCCGTTCACGCTGCCGGAATTATCACCGGCGGCAAAACCGGAACGGCCGAGAAAGAGGTACCGGAGTACGACCCGAAGACGGGTGAACCGAAGACTGTAAAGCGGTACGAGCGCGACCGCCGCGGCCAAATCATCCGCGAGTATGAACAGACCGTTCTTTCCAAAGAGTTGCGCATCGATAGTTGGTTCTTGTGCATCGCGCCGCTTGAGCGTCCGCAGGTCGCGATGGCAGTGATTGTCGAAGGCGGGGGCTACGGTTCACGCGCCGCCGCGGCGGTTGCCGCCGCGCTGGTTCTCAAAGCGCGCGAACTCGGACTTCTGGGAAACATCCCTGAGCCGCCGAAGAAGGAAAAAGAGCAACCAAGGAAACCTGCTAAACCACGCACAACGAGGAAGCCTGTGCAAGTAGCGCAACGATGAGGCCACTGGTTGGCAATCAAGAAGGAACCCTGACGTGCTTTATTAAAGAGGTTATTCATGAGCACAAACACTGAAACGACAATTGAAGATTTGTATCGTGTACCCGAAAACGGCAAAGCTGAAATCATCAATGGAGAACTCGTAATTATGTCACCCACCGGAGGCTTACCAGGTTACGCGGCTGCTGAAATATTCGTTAGCCTGCGTGAATTCGCTCGACGAACGAAGACGGGAGATGCGGTTCCTGACAACGTGGGCTTCATCGTTAATTTACCGCATCGTCAGTCGTTCAGCCCTGATGTCGCTTTTTACATTGGTAAACTTAGTATGAAGTTCTGTGAAGGAGCACCCGTATTTGCCGTTGAAGTCAGAAGCGAAAACGATTATGGCCCGGTAGCGGAACGGGAGATTGCGAGTAAGCGCGCTGACTACTTTGCTGCCGGGACGCTGGTTGTTTGGGACGTGGATTTGTTGAGTGATACGGTCGTGCGAGTATACCGTGCAAGCGATCCGGATAATCCAACCATTTACCGTCGTGGCGAGTTGGCTGAAGCCGAACCAGCCGTACCGGGGTGGTCGATGCAGGTTGACGATCTGTTTTACCCGAGCCGAATTGATTTATGAAAAATCGCGCATCAACACATCTATTCATTTTACTTCTGATCGTCGCTTGCGAGATTGTCGGCTACGTGGCGCTGCGCCGCGCGGCGTTGATTCGCGGCTTTGAACCTTCGATGATCGGAGCCGTGCGTGACCTGTTGCTATATGTGCCAATCGTCCTTCTTCTGCTCTGGCTGTCGCGCGCGATGAAGTACGCCGGAAGCTGGACGCTTTACACGGCGGCGATTCTTCTCTTCTCAATGGGGATGCTGGTGCAGTATCGCCTCTATAGCGATCCGGAGTATGGCTCGCGTAACAAGGCTGAAGCGCGCGCCGAGAAGACGCAGACCTTGCGCATTCGTTATATCAATAAATACTACGATGCCGAGAAGAAACAGTTGATGGGCTTGCCGCCCACCGCGCCCCAATCCGAAGATGACTTTGACCAAGAATCAATCCGACGCTCCGACTTCACCATCGCAAACGTCCTGACTTCTAGTTTTACGTGGGTGCCGATCTTTGCCTTTATCGCTTTCGCCGTCGCTTACTGGTTGTGTACGCGCGATGATTTCCTCATGTTGGTGCAGCGTCACAGTTTCGTGATCGTGCTTGCCACATTGATTCCGCTGGCGCTAGCCGTAGCCACATCAAGCGCGGGGAAAGCCCTTGGCAACATGACGCCGTGGGAACCGTCGAAGATACCTTTTCTCTTGGGCTTTGCTGGCATCCTGACTCAGTATTACCGCGAACTGGCCCGCACTTACTGGGGTTTACCCAAAACGAGCAATGTTCTGCCGCTCGTAGTCATGGGGATGGT
>JACCTF010000767.1 GCA_013812565.1 Pyrinomonadaceae bacterium
CTCGCGAACTCCGATGAGAGGCGCATTCTTTCTTACCTGCGCCGCAGCGGAGATGAGGAATTCCTGATCGCGATTAACTTTTCAAACCAATCATTCACCGGGTTTGTCGAAGCAGCGGGCGGCGCAACGTTTGTCGATGTCACGCCGGAACTCGCCGCTCCTCCTCCTGCCGCACAGCGACCAGCAAAAGGGCGCACCAATGCTCTACCGGCGCTCACGCTCGGGGGCCACGGCTTCCGCATCTTCCGCCGAAGAATCTCTTGATTTCATATTTGCACTTTCAGATGTGGAAAAACATGCAACTACTGCAACTGTCTTCAAATCGCAAATCGGCAATCCAAGGTCGCAAATTATTACGACGCGTCTAGCACCTCGCGTATCTTGCGCGTGAGGCCAATAGGCGTGAATGGTTTCTGGAGAAAAGCTGTACCTGCTCCCAGCACGTCGTGGTGGACGATTGCGTTGTCGGTGTAACCGGACATGTAGAGCACGCGCATCTGCGGACATAAAGGTCTGAGTCGCTCAACCAGTTCGCGCCCGCCCATCTGCGGCATGACGACGTCCGTGAGCGTCAAGTCGATCCGTCCTTTATGCTGCTCGTAGATGCGCAGTGCTTCGTTACCATCGGCCGCTTCCAACACCGTGTAGCCGCTTATCTGAAGGCTCTCGCGCGTCATCACCTGGCGAGCCAACGCGCGTAATGCTTCTTGCTGTTGCCCGCTTAGTTCGCGCGGGACACGATCAATGGCGCACAAGGTTCCACTCGCATACCCGGCGCTGGTTATCAACGGCGCTCCAGCATAAAACCGAATGCTCGGCTCCCCGGTCACCAAGGAATTGGTCGCAAACCGCTCGTCCTCAAGCGCATCGCGGACGATGAACAACTCGGATTGATGGATTGCATGAGCGCAGAAAGATACGTCGCGGGAAGTTTCCGCCACCTCTAACCCGACTCTTGATTTGACCCATTGTCTATCCCCGTCAACAAAGCTGATGAGCGCGATTGGCACATCGCAAATTTGCGCAGCAAGCAGAGTTAAGTGATCGAATGCCGGTTCAGGAGCGGTATCAAGAACTTGGTATTGATAAAGTGCTTCAAGCCGTGCAGCTTCATCGGAGGGTGATGATTTCATCATAGCAATGCAATCTTTACAAAATGGAAGTTACTCGGACGATCCGGCAACCGCGGCCGTAGGGGCGTCGCATCATGGATGACATTGATGCCCCAACTGACTGCCGGTAATGCTGGCCTTATGTGTGGATGGTTCGACTGCGGGAGTCGCCGCCTGCTGTAGTATCAAGAGCGACGAGCGTTCATGTTCAATTGAGAAACGCCAAAAAGCGGCTGAGAATTGTAGTTGAAAGTTAGGAAGATGTCAGGTTTGAGAGATGACCCACCGGGACTTTCAGGATTGAACGTATGTGCATTAAAGTGAAAGGACGTAAAACGATAAGGCTCTACGTTAAACGGGCTTGATATTAGCATGGGTGATATATCCCCGCAAGGTTTATAGCAGCGGGAGGGGGGGTAGCTCAGACTCATATGTCCCGTCATAGCGCTCTCTTGCTAACAATTAATGTCAGTCCGAAGTAAGGGTGTCAACCAGCCGGCTCGCGCGGGCTAATCACGATGTTCCGCTTACGTCGAACTGAGGTTAACAATTAATTAATCCCGAATTCACTCGCCATTTACGAATTTGTAACTTCACGCTGACAGCATTTCCTTTTCAATCAATTCACCCTTCGCCTGCTAAGGAGAAACTTGTATATGCGATTGCTCGTTGCCTCGCTGTGCGTCGTGGTGCGCCCGCTGGCCCCGGTTCCTTCTTCGTTCTACCAAATCCAACTCGGTAGTGAATCTATCATTTTGACTCATTACTCCGAAGCATTACATAATCTTCTCGCTCCTATGAACAACAGAATAAGACCCAGCGTCGCCGCTACCGCTAAACGCGTCTCGTCTGGCGAAGCGATGAGCGAGCTGGAGAACAAACAGTTTACGGTCGAACAGCCTGCCGCCGGAGCCGCGAGATGTTGCGCGATCTGTGGTGAACCGCCTGGGCGACAAGCACGCAAGCCGCTCGGCTCTCAAACTAATGACAATCAGCGGGCGTAGTTTGCCTTTGATTTTAAGGAGCGTCTGTCATGTCTCTTTTAGAGAAGACAAAGAAACGAACAATCAAGTGGCTGGTATCGAGCTGTGTGGTGATAGTCTTGATTGTTGATTCATCTTTGATAGTTGTCGTCGATGCTGCCCAGGCTGAAGCGGCGCAAGAGGGAAGGTTGGACGGCTTCAGAATGGTGATGGGCGCTCTCGCCGGGTTGGTGCTATTTTTGTACGGCGTCATCAGGATGTCTGAGGGACTCAAAGCCATCGCGGGCGAGCGGATGAAAGAACTGCTGGGCAAGTTCACAACGAATCGCTTTGCCGGGGTGGCAACCGGCACCGTTGTCACAGCAGTGTTGGATTCATCATCGATTACAATTATTCTGGTAGTCGGCCTTGTCAACGCCGGACTTTTGACATTCGTACAGTCGCTCGGCGTAATTATGGGCGCGAACATCGGAACAACCGTCGGCAGCCAACTCATTGCTTTGGAGATCAACGAGTATGCGCCGCTGTTGCTTGTGGTCGGCGCTGCGTTACATTTTTTGGCTAAATCGGAAGCGCTCCAACACGCGGGGTTGAGTGTGCTCGGACTCGGCTTAATCTTTTTCGGTCTCGACGAGATCGGCAACGCGGCGGAACCGTTGCGGAACTACCAACCGTTTATCGACACGATGAAGAGGATGGAGCACCCGTTGATGGGCGCGTTGGCCGGAGCGGGAGCGACGTTGCTGATTCAATCTTCGTCCGCCACGGTAGGCATTGTAATCACGCTCGCTAGTCAAGGTTTGATCACATTGCCGGCCGGTATGGCAATGATGCTCGGCGCGGAGATCGGCACCTGCTCGGATACGCTGTTAGCAACCATCGGTCGGTCGCGCGAAGCCGTGCGGGCAGGTGTCTTTCATTTAGTGTTCAATATCATTAGCGTCGCCTTGGGACTTATCTTCATCGCGCAACTGGCCCGGCTCGCGACGTGGCTGGCCTTCGGCGGCGGGGTGCCCCGCCAGATCGCCAATGGGCATGTGCTCTTCAACGGTTTAAGCGTGCTGCTGTTCATCTGGTTCACTCCACAGATCGCACACGCACTCAAATGGTTGATCCCTGATAAAGCGCAGCCCGGTGAGCAAACCGATTCAGCGGCTGAGCCGAGCCACGCGTAAAATGCCCGAAAAGATCGGAGTGTAGAGATCGAAGTGCGGAATTGATTAGCCACAGGAGAGTGTTCACTGGCTGGCACTTCCGACCTCGGTGCTCACAGGAGAAAAATCATGACAAGCTCATCGCTCACAGTTGTCCGCCTGACGACGCTGCTCGCTTTGGTTGCGCTCATCCTCGCAACGCTCGCTCGCTTCAATCCTTCAACCGAAGTAACAGTGGTGGCAGAAGACATTGTGGTTGCTAATCAACCCGCCTCGCAGGGGCGACCCATTAGGCCCGTCGGCGAGCTTATCACTGATTCCGCCACACGGCGGCCTGCGGTCGGCGCGCTGCCCATCGATTTTGTGCGTAGTCCTGACCGTACCGGACCAGATGGCAAAGGGCGCTACCTCATCGCCGTAAACAGCGGCTTCGGCATTCAGTTCAGTGCGGCAACTAACCGCGCCCAACAATCGCTCGCCGTCATCGACCTGGATGCTAAGCCCGCCCCCGCCGTGGTGCAGAACGTTTACTTCCCGACACCGCAGAGCGTAAGCGTCGGTTTGGTATTCGCGCCTCAGCCCGAACCCGACGGCTCATATACGCTTTATGCTTCCGGTGGATTTGAGAACAAAATTTGGATTCTTCGTTTTCAACCCGGCGCATCTTCTCCCATCACGCCTGCCTCGCCGGGGCCGAACACCACTGTGGAAGCCACGTCAATCGACGTGAGCGGCTTCGCCGCAAAAGCCTCCAGCCCGCGTTATAACAGCAACCGCGCACCCGTCTATCCGTTGGGTCTCGCGATCAGCCCCGATGGCAACACGCTTTTTGTCGCCAACAATCTCGGCGACAGCCTCGGCATCATCAGCGATCTGCGCGAAACAAGAACGCTTACGCGCGTGGACTTGCGGCCCACAAATAACAGCAACACACAGACAGAATCTGGTAACGGCAACACACAAACGAACCGCGAAACATTCGTCTACCCTTACGCAGTGGTTGCGCTCGCCGCACGCGACTCCGCGGCGACTGACAAAGTTTACGTGTCGTGCTGGAACAATGAATCAATCGCCGTCATCAATCCGCGTCAGCCTGCGCGCCCTGCATCCTTCATCCCCGTCGCGCGTCATCCGACCCAGATGATCTTAAACACCCAGCGCACGCGCCTCTATGTAGTAAACTCCAACGGCGACAGTGTTTCGGTCATCGACACCCGAAGCGACCGTGAAGTCGAACGCATCAACGTCCGCTTGGCAGAGAACGCGCCGCTCGGCAGCAGTCCCGAAAGCTTAGCGCTCAGCGACGAGGGCAACACACTGTACGTCGCCAACGCCCACAGCAACTCCGTCGCAGTCGTCGCACTAAAAGCAGAGGTCAGAGGTCAGAGGTCAGAGGTCGGTAGAAAGAAGTTGCTGACATCTGACATCCGAGCGGGGTCCCCGGCGGAGCAGCTCCGCCGGGGTGCCAGGCATCTGACCTCTGCTTCAAAGGTTCGCGGCTTCATCCCGACCGGGCAGTATCCGTCGGCGGTGGCGGTGGCGCGTGGGGCGGTCTTCATCGGCAACGGGAAAGGCACAGGGTTCGAGAACTCATCGGTGGTTGTCAATAATTCGGGGCGCGTGCCGAACAAGGCGAATGATCGCTTTCCCGTAGGCAAGGGACGCGGGAGCGGGGCGGGCGGCCAGTACAGCGTGGCACTTGTCGCAGGCAACATCAGTCGCGTTGCCGAGCCGGATGAACGAACTCTAGCTCGCTACACGCAAACCGTGATGCGCAACAACAATCTGCTCGGACAGCAAGCCAGGCGACTGTTCCCCGGCGCATCTCCCATCAAGCACATCATCTATATCATCAAAGAGAACCGCACCTACGACCAAGTCTTCGGCGATCTCGAACGAGCCGGAAATGGACAAGCAGCCGACGGCGATCCGAACTTAGCCATTTTCGGCGCAGGCGATGCGGCGCAAAGGCCGAACAGTTCTACAGCAACCAAGCAGAACCTTTCGCCGAATCACCGCGCGCTGGCCCTGCGCTTCGGATTGCTCGACCGCTTCTTCGTCAACTCCGAAGCCAGCCCCGACGGGCACAACTGGTCCACCGCCGCCTTCTCGACCGACTACACGGACAAAGCCTATCGCTGGAACTACAGCGGACGTGGGCGCACCTATGACTTCGAAGGTTTCAATCGCTTGCCGAGCATTTCGCCGACGGGTGAAGTCCCACCGTTCTTCCCCGCGCCGGTCGGACCCGACGAAGTTTCAAACCACATGCGCCGTTTCATCCCGTACCTTAACGGCGCACGTGATGTCGCCGAGCCGGACTCGCTCTATCTGTGGGACGCCGTGGCACGCGCCGGTTTAACTTACCGTAACTACGGCGAGTTCGTCGGCACGTTCTCCGAGGCGGACGTTCAAGCGGTCAACGCGAACAAGGCGAAGCGGTATCCAGACGTCTCACCAACATTGCGCGCCGTTCCAACGAAGCGCACACTCGAAGGACATCACAGCGAGACGTTCCGCAACTACGACATACTCACGCCGGATGCGATGACGACCGATTCATACCGCGCCGCTAAAGATGCGGTTGGTTCAGTCGATGCGATGATTAGTCGAACGAATACGGAAGAACGCTTTCGCGGCAACTCGCGTCTCGGTGAATGGCTCGCTGAGTTTCGCGAGTACGTTGCCGACCGTGAAGCGGGAAGACCCGACCGCCTGCCGAACTTTTCGATGCTGCGTTTTCCGAACGACCACACCGCGGGTTTGAGGGCGGACGTGCCGACGCCGCAGTTCTTCATGGCCGACAATGATTACGCCGTCGGCCGCCTGGTCGAAGCGGTATCTAACAGTCCGTACTGGAAAGACACGGCGATCTTCATCGTCGAAGATGACGCGCAGGACGGCCCCGACCACGTCGATGCGCATCGCTCCCCGGCGCTCGTCATCAGCGCCTACAATCGACCGGGCGCGCTCGTGCATGAATTCCACAATACGGTAAGCCTGATCCGCACAATGGAACTGCTGCTTGGCCTTCCCCCCATGAACGCGCTTGATGCTTCGGCAACTCCCATCGACATCTTTCAAACGCAGGCAGACCTCAGTCCCTACCGTGCAGTGCTGCCGGAGGTCGCGCTCGACAACTTGATCACACCACCAACTTCAGCGACGAGTGACGAGGCGACCGCGCGCTGGATGCGACGCACCGCCGAACAGAACATGACGCATGCAGACATGGCCGATCCACGCACGCTCAACGAGATCATCTGGTTCTCTGTCCGCGGGAGCAGATCGCCGATGCCTACCATAGCGCGCCTGCCCGTTTACGACGCAATGCGCGAAGGACTTATCGAAGAAGGGGAAGACAAGGAAGGCGAGGAAGATGAGTGAAGGCGCAGCAAATTACAATTCTCATTCGTCAAGCGCCAAGCTTAATGTCATTGGTTCAACTTAGACGAGGTGCGCCGGTAGAGGTTATCACGACTGTTTAAGCTGAGGCACGAGCGTCATTTACGACCCCCGCCCGGCTTTCGCCGGTTCGCATTAAAACGGTTAACGATTCCTTGCTTAAGCGGTGCGTTTGATGACAAACATAGTGATGTCGTCGTATTGCGGCGCGGCTCCGGCGAAGCGGTCAACTTCTTCAAACGCCCCGTGGACGATTGTCTTCGCGGGTTCGTCGCGGACGCCGCGCAGATAGTCGAGCAGTCTCGCCTCGCCGAATTCGTTTTCGCTCACGTCCTGTGCTTCGGGAAAGCCATCAGAGAAAAGGGTCAGCAAGTCGCCCGGGTCAAGTTGGAAACTCGCTTCCTCATAAGGCAGACCGGCAAGCAGTCCAATCGGCGTACCCGTCGGCTTCAGCCACTCGTGTTCGCCGCCCGCGCGCAAGAGCAAGCCGCCGTTGTGTCCGGCGTTGACGTAGCGAACCATGCCGATCTGTGGATCGAACTGGACCATAATAGCGGTGACATATTTGTTCGCAGGCGTCGTGGCGTAAAGCAATTCGTTGGCGTGGGCGGCGAGTTCGGCAAGCGATGGTAAGCGGCCCAAGAGGGCGCGTAGCGTTGCCTGCACGTTGCTCATCAGAAGCGAAGCGGGCAGACCCTTACCGGAAACATCAGCGACACAGAAAAGGTACGGGCGCTCATCTGCTCGACCACTCTTGTGATGAGCGTTGCCAATCGGCAGCGCGTCGTAATAGTCTCCGCCGCACTGGCGGGCGGGGACATTTCGTGCTGCCAGGTCGTAGCCGACAAGCGACGGCAAGCACTCGGGAAAGAGTTTCTCCTGAATACTTGCGGCAAGCTCAAGTTCTTGTTCAATCTTCTTCCGCTCCAATGTTTCGCGGACGTACCAAGAGTTTTCGAAGGCGACACCGGCCTGGGCCACGAGTCCGGCGCCGAATTCAAGATCCGCGCCGGTATAATTAAGTCCGCGCGGACGCGACCCGAGAACGACCAGTCCGCTTGATGTCTCGGACGGGCGGATGGTAAAGAGAAGCGTTCCGCCTTGCGATGTGAGCATCGCTTTGAAGTCGTTGTCGGGAAGTTCTTCGACAAGGGCTGCTTCGGGCAGGTTGGGGAGAATCTGTTTGTAACCGTCAGGATCGGGCAGAGTCATA
>JACCTF010000794.1 GCA_013812565.1 Pyrinomonadaceae bacterium
CGCTTATGCTGCCCCGTCTACGTATTCGGTTGATGGTCGTCAGTATGTCGTGATCGCCTGCGGCGGCGGAGGTAAGCCGGGGACGAAGACGGCAGATGTTTATGTCACGTTTGCTTTGCCGTCAGCAAAATCGGCTGGCGAAAGAGCGAATAGTGCGAGAAACAACAGATGACGAGTGAGGTGTGACAAGTTTAATGTCCAAAGTCTAATGTCTTGGCTTTCGACCTTGGACATTAGACTTACTTGTCACTTATGAGTGCTTTAGACGCACTGTCCGGCGGCAAACCCGCTGGCCCACGCCCACTGAAAGTTGTAGCCCCCAAGGTGACCTGTGACATCGACGACTTCGCCGATGAAGTACATGCCCGGTACGCGCTTGGCTTCCATGGTCTTCGACGACAGTTCATTGGTGTCGATGCCGCCGCGCGTGACTTCCGCTTTTGCAAAGCCCTCAGTTCCACTCGGATATATCTGCCAGTTTGCGAGCGAGTGCGCGACGTGCGCGAGTTCCTTTGTTGAGAATCGGTTCATCGGCTTTGACGGAGCATAGAGTTCGCACCACTTCTGCGCGAACCGCCTTGGCAATTTTTCGCTGAGCACAGTCGCCAGTTCCATCGCCTCTTCTCTCTGTGTAAACAATAACTCTTCAACGCTTACTTCCGGCAGCAGACGCACTTTAATGCTTTCGCCTTCGTTCCAGTACGTCGAGATTTGCAGCACCGCAGGCCCGCTTAATCCTCTGTGCGTGACAAGGACGTTCTCTTCAAACTCAATCTGATGATCAGATGTCGTAACGGCGGCGTTGATCGAGATGCCGCTTAGTTCCCCGAAGGCTTCCAAGTCCGCCGCAGGCAAGACGAACGGCACGAGCGCCGGTCTGAGCGGTGTGAGGCGCAAACCGAATTGGCGAGCGAGTTTGTATCCGTAGTCTGTCGCGCCCATCTTCGGAATCGATAATCCGCCGGTTGCGATGACGAGTGAAGCGGCAGTGAAAGTTCCCTGATTCGTTTCGACTGTAAAGACCCGGTTCTTCTCAACGCGCGAAACGGTGCAGCATGTTCGCACCTCGACGTTTGCCGCCGCACATTCATCCATCAACATCCGCACGATCTCCCGCGAACTTCCGTCGCAGAAGAGTTGTCCGAGTTTCTTTTCGTGATAATGGATGCCGTGTCGCTCGACGTGTTTGATGAAATCGTCAGGCGTGTAGCGCGCGAGCGCCGATTTGCAGAAGCTAGGGTTCTCTGACAGATAGTTTTCCGGCGTCGCATGGATGTTCGTGAAGTTGCAGCGTCCGCCGCCGGAAATCAGTATTTTCTTACCGACCTTCTCGGCGTGTTCGATCACAAGCACCCTGCGCCCGCGCTTGCCCGCTTCGGCTGCGCAAAACAGACCGGCCGCGCCCGCACCGAGGATGATCACGTCCTTGTCCATTTCTTAAGCAGTGGTCAGTGGTCAGTTAAAACAGAGACCTTGTTCTTTACTGACCACTGCTCCTGATCCTTTTTACTGTTGCCTTGATGTCGTGGTGTCGGGCTTGAAGCCGATGCGGTCGAGCATCGGGCGCATTTCGGGGTTTGCCATGAAGAGCTTCCAGAGAAGTCCCGAACGGTGATTTTCGATCATGACTGTGATGGGCGCTTGGTTCAGTCCCATGTAGATCCGCGCAAACCAATCCTCCTCTTCAGGTTGAAGGCGTCGCGGAAGCCGTACACGCCCCAGAGCCGGTCACCGTGTTCGTGATAGAAGTAAGTCCGATCAAGCACATAGCCTTTTCAATCTCTCCATTGCGCATGAACCACCGCCAGACATTTTCTGTCCGCAAGTTTTCGGCGCTTAACAGTATGATGCCGACATCAATGCCGATCACATCGGGATTGACCCAGCCCGTGTTCGGATTGAAGGCATCGGTGAATCCGTATCGTCCGTAAACGCGCGCGCCGAACTTCCCGTACATCGTGCGCAAAGCAGGCACAGCGATGTCGGGCGTGAGCATGAGAGAACCGCCCGCCGCGCACGGAACGACCGAACCGTCGATGTCCGGGGTCGCGGGCGGGCCGCCCCACGCGCGGTAGCCTTTGATGCTATCCGAAGCCGTGATGCCCCAAACGTTCTTCGTGTAGCCGGGAAACTTTTTCGCCAGGCCGATGCAGAATTCGCGGTGCGCACGTGTGGCGATGATTGAGTTTTCAAAGTAGTCAACGCGCGATGCTTTGTTCTCACGTCGATGACGAAAATCCACCCAAGCTTGCGAATACTGATGTGTGAAGAGCGGCGCGGTGCCGAGATACTTATATTTTTTGTAGCGGTTCCAGTTCCGCTCCCAGGCATACCACGAGGCGGGCATCAGTGGATGCGTCGGCGACCCCGTAGCCATCAGATAAAGCATCGTGTGTTCGCTGTAGTTATCCCAGCGAGCTTTGATAAAACCGGTTTCAGGATGCCACCCCATCGAAAGGATTGTCGGGTGCTTATTGAGCATCCACGGAAAATCTATGCGCTCATAGACTTTCGTTGCCAGGCGGACGATCTCCGTGTCGTCACGGTGATACTGCCGCGCAGTTAAGACGCCCGCCAACAGCAACGCTGTGTCAATTGAAGAGAGTTCGCTGCGCCACTCTCTCTTGCCGGTCTTCATGTTTACGAAATGGTAGAACCAACCGTTTTTGTGGGGCAGCTTCTCGGCGAGAAAGTGAAGCGTGCGGCGCACGCGCTCGTGAGCTTTGGGCCGCTCGATCCATCCGCGCTCGGCGGCGATGCAGAGGGCCGTGAGACCAAAGCCGGTGGAGGCGATGCTGGCGACCTCACGGTGTCTGGCATCATGGGGCGATCCGTCGGTGCGGGCACGGTCGCGCACAAGACCCGTGTTGGGATCGGCATTCTCCCAGAAGAAGCGGAATGAACGCTTGGAGAGGTCTTCGAGAAACGCTTCGTCCTTTGCTGAAAGCCGGTAAACGGAGGGCGCACTTTCTGCACGCTGCGGTTGTTGCCGGGCGACGGCGAGGCTTGTTTGTGCCGCCATCATTATGAGCAAAAGATAGAGAGCGAAGACCTGCCTGATCGCACGCGTCCGGTGTAACATTAAGCCACTCATCCCCTTTATGAATCTGACCTTCCATCAGCTCTTGACTAAATCGAACCACGCAGCGGTTGGTACATAATGGAAGACCACACCGCCACAGGCGCGGAAGCCCTGTCCGCAGAGGCTCGCAGAGAAGATACGATTAACTCTCTACAGGCCTCTGCGTAAACTCTGCGCCTGCGGCGGTGATCGCTCCGGTTGTCTACCCTCATGTCACGAATTATCCAGTGTGCCAATCGCTTCTGTTTTGATTTAGCGCTTGACCAATCCTTGAACAACCAAGTCGCTGGCTAACACATCAGTTCCCCGTGACCTGAGACTCGGCTTCGAGGCCGCCTATAGAACTTGTGCCGACGAAGATTCTGAATTCTCCCGGCTCGACGACGAAGCGCATGTCGCGGCTATAAAACCCGAGATGCTCCGGTGTAACAGTGAATTGAACGCGGCGACGCTCATTGGGTTGGAGCGTGACGCGCTCGAAGCCTTTCAGTTCTCTCACGGGGCGAGTTCTGCTTGCCACCACATCCCTGATATAGAGTTGCACGACCTCATCGCCCGCACGCCGTCCCGTGTTTTCGACATCAACGCTCACGCTCACGTTACCGTCCGAAGGGGTTCGTTGTGAACTCACTTGCAGATTCGAAAGGCGAAACTGCGTGTAGCTCAATCCGTGGCCGAAGGGGTAGAGCGGCGTCACCGGAGCATCCAGGTATTTCGAGGTGTACTTCTGATCGGTCGTCGGTCGCCCGGTGCTCTTCTGGTTGTAGTAGATGGGCACTTGGCCGACGTTGCGCGGGAACGTCACGGGCAGACGGCCCGCCGGGTTCACGTCACCGAACAGCACATCGGCAATCGCGTTGCCTGCTTGCGTTCCCGCAAACCACGTCTCCAGAATTGCGGGCGAGTTTTCAGCCATCCAGTTGATCGTCAAAGGTCGTCCG
>JACCTF010000857.1 GCA_013812565.1 Pyrinomonadaceae bacterium
ACCTTACGTGGTTCAATTTAGAGCAGCCCGGATCTCCACGGACCCCAGATCGCGAGCGTCAATGCGCGCTCCCGCTTCTCCGGCCCGATGGGAATTAGCACCGGGCTTTTGTATGGCTGTGTCGTGCGTACCGTTGATCGTCCGTATATGTTGACGAACAGCGTCCTGCCGTCAGGGCTGAAACACGCCCCGGCAAACTCTGTCGTGTTGTGAAGATTCCGGGCGAAGTCGAAGATCTCACCTGTGGCTGAAATCCCCCGCAGATACTGCGCACTACTGCTATCTTCACATACCACGATGCCGCCGCGTGGACTCACGCAGATGTTGTCCGGCCCGTCCAACACGTCCACACTGGGTGATTCGAAGATCAGCGTCAGGGTCTCATCTCCCGGGTCATAGACCCAGAGTTGTCCGAGCCCATTGTCGCCTCCGTTGGTTGATATAAAGTAGATCTTGCCGCCCGCAAACCAGCACCCTTCGAGTCGCCGGAACCGTGCACCACCTGCGTCGAACCCCTGTTTAAAGACGACTGACGTGATCTCTCCTTCGAACTGAACAGTCGCTGGAGAAGGATCAGGGGCATCGATTGAAACCCAGCTAACCTCCAACGCAACACCGACCGTTTGCCCGATGGCTGTCTCATATCCAGCAGCAGCGTTGACCTTGAGCATCTCCAGCGTGCCGCTGATTCCGGCAAGTTCGCCCGGCTGCAGCGGCTTGGTCGAGGGCACGAAACGAAAGAAGCCCGAGACATTACTTTGATCCTCGGTCTCATAGATAATTCCGGTGGCAGGGTCTACGGCTACCGCCTCGTGGCGGAAGCGCCCCAGATGTTTGAGCGCCACAGGTGTGACCGGATTTCCTGGCGTGGTGTTCACTGGCACCTCAAAGATGTATCCATGGTTCTGGCCAAATCCTGTAGATGAGATGCTCTCGGTATTCTCCTCACAAGAAAGCCAGCTCCCCCAGGGTGTCAGCCCACCAGCGCAGTTGTTGAGCGTGCCGACCAAACTCCAGTATTGCCGCACCAGACGACGTCTGCCATATGGCTCGACCTCGATGGAGGTGGTCCCGCCGCCTGCATACGCATCATAGGCATAGTCGCGCGGCCCGTACTGTGTATTAAGGATGGGATTGAGAATCCCTGCGCTCGTCGAGGTGCTATCAGGCGGGCGAGGACGGAATCTGCTCGCTGGGTCAGTGTCTTCGTGATTACGGATGAGCAGCATGTTCCCGTTAGGAAGGTGGAATGTCGCCATACCATCCTTCGCCTTCGGGACCGGATATCCGTCAGCCATTGTGTCGCCCTCAGCGCTGACGATCGAGTACTGAAAGCCACGTGGCAGCGCCAGTTCATTACCTGCTGGCCTGAGCTCTCCATATCCCGGTCCCCGCAACTTATCATGTTCACCGGCGGCGAGAGCTGAGCGCGCCACCAGCCCCTGGAAAATGCCGCCGCTTAAGGTGGCGGCTGCACCGGCCACCGCGGATCGCATGAAGAAGTGACGGCGGCTCAGTCCGCTGGATCCTTGCGGCCCTTCCTCCGACTGCATCGCGGAGAGCCTTGAGGTTGTTGTATCGGGCTTATTAGATGTCATAGATGAACTCCATTTCCTCTCAATTGTGTGTCTATCCGGGTAGACCGTTTGGCCTAAGTGAGGCTCCGCGCGTTAGCGACCTACGGCGATCACGGTTGTTGCCGAGCCGACTGAGGCTTCGCTTCATGGTGGAACCCCTTAACGGGTGGACGGACTTGGAGACAGGGATGCTTTTATGCCAACTCCACGCTGGTGTCAATAGTTCAGACGGGGTTTAGGCCACCTGCGCTCTTCCCCACACGCTAGAAAGCGGTCAACCTGGTTTCCAAGGTATCAAGAAACTCAGGTTTTTTGAGGCCATCTTTCTGCTACAAACAACACACGTAAATGCTGAGGTTATAACACCCAAATGAAAGGTTCTTTGACACCCCAGAACTATAATTCATCCATTGTCAGATTTGACTGCTCGCCAAGTGATCAGTTAAACCTAGTCCTCGTAACCGATCTAAAAAGATTATCAATCTGCAGAGAGGTGTTTCCATGAAGAAGACTGCATTGAAGAGAACTGCAATCGGTCTTGCGGTTGTAGCGCTGCTTGCGATTTGTTGGCGATGGACTGCGGCTATCCCTCAAGATCTTGACCCTTTGAAGGTAGCTGCCGACACGCACAAGTTGGTTCTCGAAAACCAGTTTGTGCGTGTCTTGGAAACCCACGTGCCTGTGGGTAAAACCGAACCCTGGCATCAGCATGGAAGGCGGGTAGTAGTCTATCTCTCAGATTTTCATACCCGTAGCACCGAGCGGGGCGGCCAAGCTCAGGAGCATCTGCGCAAACGAGGGTTGGTTCGCTGGAGCGAGCCTGTCATTCACCAGGTGGAGAACATCGGCAAGACTGAGGGTCATGTGATCAGCGTAGAACTTAAGTGAAGTCGGTAAGGAAGTGCTGCTCGTCCTTCGCACTGAGGTATTTGAAGAGATCGGGCAGTCAATCAATGGTTCCGCAGACAGCACTGAAGAATGATGCCCAATTGAGAAGGAGTAAAGACTAAGGAGGCAGGGAGAGGCCGCCAACACTGAAGCGTTTGGTCACACGAGTCTTGCGCCGACAGGAGTCGGGAGCCACAAAAAATTCCATTTTCACCAGAAGCGCGGAAGATTCACCACTCAGAGCACTGTCCCGGTTATTTGGAATGGAAGTGGCATTTGAAAGCGTTGATGATTGATTACCTGCTTTCACCCGAAGTCGAACGCATGCTCGCGCAATCGGAAGCCGTGCAGATTCCGTTGCACGCCGGAGTCAAAGGTCCGAAGAACCTCCCGGCACTCGCATCCATCAAGCCGATGACGCTTGACTACGGCAAAGCGGCTGACCGTGTTGAAGATGTGACGCGCCGCTTTCAGCCGATACTCGGACTCTAGGGGGGAGGCATTAGATTTGGTCGTCAGGGATCCAACAGCAAAAGCGACTGCGCTCCGGTTGCCGCCGGTGCTTCCTTCGTCACGCACGATTCATACTCGGAGCGACGGTCGCGTTGTTTCTGTTGCTCTGTGTGTTACCGATTCTCTACATGCTTGGCATCTCGTTTATCAGCGCGGATGGAAGGTTCAGCTTTGAGAACTATCGGCGACTACTGATTGATGCTCGGCAACGTGAATTGTTGATGACAAGCACGCTGCTCGGCGCGGAAACGGCGCTGCTGGCGATGAGTGTCGGTGCGCCGTTCGGACTTCTGCTCGCGCGCACCCGTTTACCGTTGAAACGGATGCTTCGTATCGCGCTCGTCATCCCACTTGTCGTGCCGCCTTATGTACTCGCGCTCGCGTGGGTTTCGATCACCGGCTCGACAGGCTTCGTCGCAAGCTGGCTCGGACGCGATCTCTTGGCGGCGTGGACGTACAGTCTTGGCGCGGCTGTGCGCCGCGCCTGCGTAAGAGCATGACCTGCTCGCGCAGCTTCGGCGAGTTGATTAAATCACTCGAAGAGATGAAGGAGGCGGTCGCGATGTACATGACGAAAGCGGCTGAGCGGCTGCGGAATGAACGGCTCGCGGCGTCAATCGTGACGGCGTTCATCGAGACGAGCCAGTTCAACCCGGAGGAGGATCGGTACGCGAACTCGGCTACTCATGAGTTGCGCTACACGACGAATATCAACGAGTTGCTGATCGGTGATATGGATAAGCCAATAACTTGTTGATGCGTCAGATTTGCGTCTGATAAGGTCGTCGTGTCCTAGAATTAGCGTCACCTGCTGCGGTAAGAGCAAGCGACGTAAAGCGTTAAAGAAACCGCTTGCCAGCGGCGCGGCGCGATTCAGGACGATCCGCTTCACTCTATTCTTCTGGTCCAGTTCGACTTTTCCGCTGACACTCAGCAGATCACGCACGAGGCGCAAGATACCAAAGCGCGCCAGCTTCGGCGCACTTTCAGTCAGCCAGTTGCGCGCCCACATCAGCACGTTATGTCATGCGCGCCGGCGAGGATGGCGATGAAGGCATCATAAAGTTTTTCGACCGGCGAATGACGAATGGTCTTCTG
>JACCTF010000874.1 GCA_013812565.1 Pyrinomonadaceae bacterium
GTATTCAAGCGAGTTTGTCTCGAATCGCTTCCCGCCGCCGTGCGTGATGGTCCCCGTAGGCTTCAGTAGCAGCAGGCTTTTGGCCGGTTCGACGATGGAGACGCGCCGGGCGGCCGCCTGTCTTGTAAGCACCGCGTGGTCCGTGTCTGGATCATCGCCGCGAAGCGTTAGTTTGAATCCGTTCTTTCCGGCGGACGAGCCGTGACAAGCGCCGGAGTTGCAGCTGTACTTGGTCAGGACAGCCTGGACGTGGTTGCGAAAGCTCCATCCGTTCGGGCCGGGAGACGGGCCGGCGAGAGGGCTCGGGACGTTGGAATTACTTTCCGCTTTGGCAGCTTCTTTGGCAGCCTCATCCGCTGCCGCCGCCGCGGCACTGCTTTTATCACCGGCCTTTTCAATCTTGGGAGCACTTTGCTTAACTTGTTCGGCGTGCTTTTGCTCGTCATACCCGTATATGTCCGCGCCGGGTAAAACTGGTGAAGCCGCATCATCAGTTCGTGATGAAGCTGAGCGGGTGATTCCGGCGAACACAGCAAGGATAAGAACGAGTAAAGCTATCTTTAGTTTTTTTAGGTTAGAGTGCTCGGCCACTGTAGTTTCTCCCGCAGACAAAGTGTTGTCACAAACTAAAGTCTGTGCTACTTGTGTCCGATTTAGAACAGTTCGTTGACTGGTTCGATGTCGTGATCAATCAAGCGAATCGGGCGCGCTTGCGAACTTTGTATCTCGTGCGCCAGGGCGATGCCCAGAGCTTTGTAGATCGTCGCGGCGATCGCCCCCGGAGCGGTTGGTCGATCCTTCGGATAACCGCCGATCTCATCCGAGGAGCCGACGACGCGGCCCCCTTTAACTCCGCCCCCGGCAAACAGAATGGTCCAGCACTGCGGCCAGTGATCGCGCCCGCCCGCCGGATTGATCTTCGGCGTCCGCCCGAATTCGCCAAGCGCCACCACGAGCGTGTTCTCAAGCATGCCGCGCTGATGCAGATCTTCGAGCAGCGAACTGTAGGCGTTGTCGAACATCGGCCCAACCAAATCCTTATAACAACTGATCGGACTAAACGGTTTCGAGCCGTGAATGTCCCATGTGATCTCGTTGAAAACGGTCTCAAACATATTGACTGTTACAAACCGGACGCCGCGCTCCACCAGGCGGCGCGCCAGCAGACAACTTTGGCCGAAGCGATTACGACCATATTTATCGCGCACGGTCTCAGATTCTTTCTTCAGCTCAAAAGCTTCACGCGCTTCCGCCGAAGACATCAGCGTGTAGGCTTGGCTGAATGTGGAATCGAGCAGCTTGGCATCCCCGCTCGACTCTAGTTGTTTCACCGCACCGTCAACCAACTGCCGCAAGTTGCGGCGGCGCTCGACGCGCATCGACGAAAGATAGTCGGGCGGAAGCATATCGGGGACTTCGAATTTTGGATCGGAGGGGTCAGCGTTCAAGACAAAGGGATCGTGGATCTTGCCGAGGAAACCGGCTGTCTGGCCGTGCGGCATGTTGCCGCCGGTGTTACCGATGGGGCGGGGCAGCAGCACGTGCGGCGGGACATCCCCCTTCGGCCCCTTCAGTTTACCGAGCACGCAGCCGATGTGCGGATATTCGATGCCTCCCTGGAAAAGCCTGCCGGTCTGCATCATTTGGTGGCCCGTGTCGTGGACGGCCGCCGCCGTGTGGTAACACGACCGCACCAGCGAATACTTATCGGCGTGCTTAGCCATGCGCGGAAAGATTTCGCTGATCTGAATGCCGTCGGCGTTGGTATTAATTGGACGGTGCGGGCCGCGAATCTCTAGGGGAGCATCGGGTTTCATGTCCCAAGTATCAAGCTGTGACGGGCCGCCGACGAGGAAGAGCATGATGCAGTTAACGTCTTTGTCTTTGTTAATAGCACCGCTAGCTTTCAGTTTGAACAGATCGTTCATCGTCAGCCCGAGGAACGCCAATGATCCGGCATGAAGAAAGTCTCGGCGTTTCATGCCGTCACAAAACTCAACCGCCTTTTCAGCATCAAATTTGAACATGTCTCTTTCCTTCCTGGAACGAAATGTTGGCCCCTATATGTGAAGACAAAGAACCATCTCCTTGCATTTTCCACATAGGAGAATGTTATGACTAAAGTTGGAAGATGCGCTCGCTCATTTGACTCGACCTGACGTGTGACAAATAGTTGTGGCAATGTGACAGTAAAAGAGAAGCTGTCACTGTTTTCGGTGTGGGGAACAATTGTTAAATACAAGAATTACTTAGCACTTGTCAAACAATCGACAACAGTTGCGGAGTTCGTGGTGCGGGGTACGGAGCTGCGAGGCGTGATCTTGGCTTCACTAAATTGGGCGACACAACAATGGAACACGCGGCAGCGTCGTCGCACAGACTTCAAGTCTGTGCGACATCGTCACGATCTGCTGTGGGTCGATAATTAGTTTGTGAACTTCGCACTCCGAACTCCACACTCCGAACTCATACAACAATTGTGACAGGGGTTGCGCTTCCTAGGATGAGCCATACGTTGATGAATCTTTCGTCATCGGGTACAGCCTATGACAGAAAATGACGGAATAGTTCAACCGGAAACACGCGCAACGTTTACAGATCTTCTTTGCGCCCTGATAATGAGCGGGCTCTTAGCTGCGGCCGTCAAGCATCACCGAAGACAGCAACTCTCCCCGCCGCGGCTTCAATCGATAATTTAGGAGAAGCAGGATTTGAAAAGACTTGCCGTGTTGCTCGTTGCTCTCGCTGCAACGACCGCACCCTCGAACGCGCAAAGCCGGACCAACTCTTTCCCGTTGAGAACATCCCCCGAAGCTCAATCGCTACCTTCCCCCAATCAGACAGTTAAGTTCGTTATTCCTTTTGATATAAACATATCTGGTCGAGTTTCGATCTCGCCGGACATCGCCGATTTTCGGCGGGCGGAACTGAAGCAAAGAATTGTGGAAGCAGCATTAATCAATTTCCAACAGAGCATCAAGGAGAGTCTGAGTCGCATCGAGCAGGAACCCGGCGGGAACGGTAAAGCGATTACAGAACCTTCTTCTATCTCAGCGAAGCCGGTGGAAATTCCGCAAAAGAAATCTTCCTACATTACCCCGAACGGACATTCTAAATTTCACTGGGGACCGGCCATCAAACAATCGCTTCTTTTCCTGGGCATCCAGCACGGCTATGCCTTGACTCAACCGAAGACCCGCAGAAACTTACGCGGCCCGTTCCTGAAGGACTACTTCGAATCGCTCGGCAACCTAAAGGGGTGGGCCGACGGCGGGAGGTTCTTCACCAACTACATCGCACATCCGATGCAGGGATCGATGACCGGCTTTATCCAAATCCACAATGACCCGAAGGGAATGAGGGAGGAGTTCGGTCGCTCCAAAAATTATTGGAAGAGCCGCATGAAAGCGATGGCGTGGTCTGCCGCGTGGAGCACCCAGTTTGAATTAGGCCCCATCAGCCAAGCCTCAATCGGCAACGTCGGAAAGAGCCGAAAGTTAACGTACGTAGACTTAGTGATTACGCCGACCGCGGGCAGCGCCCTGCTTGTAACCGAGGATGCAATGGATCGCTATGTTGTGCGATGGATCGAGCGGCGAACCAACCGTCTCGCCGTGCGCATTCCCACCAGAATGCTGCTCAATCCGACGCGAACTTGCGCTAACCTGCTTCGCTTCAAGAAGCCTTGGCACAGAGACACCCGCTGATAGTAGTGATGAGTAATGAGTAATGGGTGATGAGTAGAAGCGTTTGCTTGTTAGTTGAACGAACTCTGACTGCTTGTCCGACGCTCTACTCGCGGCGGCTTGCAGGCTGGAGAAGGGAAGGGACGTACTGTTGTGTATGTGAACTTTCAGTTAGTCATACCCGCTGTGTCTTTGATAATCTTACGCCCCCAACTGATGGATTAAAGAGGTCGGAGGTCAGAGGTCAATCAAAACGAGTTGCTCGACGCTCGCTCCGCTTTTTCGTGCGTGATGATCAGTCCGCGCTTCATCTTGGCTCTTATTACGCCGCACAGGTTTTCAGCCCCACAAGGGCGTAAGAATTACAGCCCACGGCGTCGGCCGTGAGGACAAACAAGGAGCATAATTGATGGCATACGTCCGTACGTTAACGACGCTTGTGCTGGCGGTTGCATTGGCTGGGTGTGTGAGCGCGCCGCCGGAGCAGAACGCAGGTGGAACCAGAGAGAATAAATCGGGACCCATCCGCATCGGGCTTTCGATGGACACGCTCAAAGAAGAACGCTGGCAACGCGACCGGGATCTGTTTGTGGCGCGCGCCAGGGAACTCGGCGCAGAGGTTCTAGTGCAGGTGGCTAACGGCGACGACGCAACGCAGATTCAGCAGGCGGAGAATTTGTTGACGCAGGGTGTTGATGTGCTTGTGGTGATACCACACAACGGCGTGAATGCCGCTTCCATCGTTGACTCGGCAAAGCGGCAGAATGTTCCGGTAATTTCCTACGACCGCTTGATCATGAATCCTTCGATTGACCTCTATGTTTCCCACCAGGTGACGAAGATCGGCGAGATGCAGGCGCAGTACCTGCTTGACCGCGCCGCGCGTGGCAACTACGTCATCATCGGCGGCTCGCCGACCGACAACAACGCGAAGCTGCTTCACGACGGACAGATGAAAGTATTGCAACCCGCAGTTGATCGTGGCGACGTTCGCATAGTTTTCGATCAATACTCAAGAGAGTGGTTGCCAAGCGAAGCCTTGCGGAACACGGAGAACGCACTGACGCAGAACAACGACCAGGTGGTCGCCGTCGTCGCTTCCAATGACGGAACAGCAGGCGGTGCTATTCAAGCGCTTGAGGAGAAAAAGCTGACCGGCAAGGTCTTAGTCTCCGGTCAGGATGCCGACCTTCCGGCCTTGCAGCGCATCGTTCAAGGCACGCAGACGATGACGATCTACAAGCCGATCCAGCCGCTTGCCCATAGCGCGGCGGAAGCGGCGGTGAAACTCGCCCGCGGCGAAAAGGTTGATGCCCCGACAACTATCGATGTCAACGGACGACAGGTCCC
>JACCTF010000909.1 GCA_013812565.1 Pyrinomonadaceae bacterium
TCAATTTCGCGCAAGATTTGGAGTTTAAAGTCGCGGGTAAATTGACGTTTTTTGAGAGTCATCGTTAAGTCTCCTATTTCTGATATAGAAGCTTAACTTGTTGTCTCATTCAAGGGGTGCAGTCCACCCGCCTAGCAATTTAGAAATGTCCCCTTACTAAACTAATCAATCTGCACCTGAAAGGTAGGTGCAGATGAAAGGACATTTTACTAAGAGTAAAAATCAGACGGAGATTCTTCACGTGCTGGAGCGCGTACAGCGCACAGAGTTGACCTTGAAAAGTGCGGCTCACATCCTCGGCTTCAGCCATCGGCAGCTGAAAAGAATTTACAAACGCTTCAAGACTGAGGGCCAGCAGGCGCTAGTTCATAGGGCATGCGGCAAAGCCAGTAACCGCGCCTTTGACTCACAGACCAGGCAGCTCATCTTAGATCGCTACCAGCAGCGCTACCCTGACTTCGGCCCAACTCTGGCTGCCGAGAAACTGGCCGAGGAGGGCCTCGCCGTCGATCACGAAACTTTACGTGGGTGGTTGATCCATGAGGGGCTATGGCAAAAGCAGCGCAAGCGCTCGGCTCATCGCAGCTGGCGCGAGCGCCGCGCCCACTTCGGCGAACTCGTTCAGATGGATGGCTCTCATCATCACTGGTTTGAGGAGCGTGGCGCAGCCTGCTGCTTGATGAACATGGTTGATGATGCGACCGGGGTGACCCTCGCGCTGTTAGCCGAAGACGAGACGACCGTCGCGGCCATGACACTGCTGTGGAAGTGGATCGACACCTTCGGCATCCCGGCGGCGCTTTATACGGATCGTAAGAACCTCTACGTTCCTTCAGAAAAGTCGGCGAAGAGAGCCAGTTTGGAGGGGGTGGAACAACTGACGCAGTTCGGCCGGGCGTGCCAGAAGCTGGGCATCCGCATCATCGAAGCGCACTCGCCGCAGGCGAAGGGGCGGGTCGAACGCAGTAACGGTGTTTATCAAGATCGGTTCGTTAAGGAGCTGCGCCTCGCCGGGGTAGATTCAATCGCCGCTGCCAACGAGCTTCTCTATGGCGTGTTCTTAGCACACCTTAACGAGCGGTTTGCCGTCGAAGCGCGGGAGGCGAGCGATTTCCATCGTAGCGCACAAGGCTTAGACCTGGCCGCGATCTTCTGCCTCGAAGAAGAGCGAGCTATGACAAGCGACTGGGTGGTCAGATTTGAAAACAGCTACTACCGACTCAAGCCGCAGAGCAGCTACGCCCCGGCAGTCGGGAAAGTATTCGTCCGCAAGCAGCTCGACGGCGAGTTGCGCTTCAACTACCGCGGTCAGGATCTTGACTACAAACGACTAGCTGAAAGGCCGGCTAGAAGTGAGCAGAAGGCGGAGGTGAGTAAGACGAAGGGGAAGTATGTTCCCGCGCCAGATCATCCGTGGCGTAAGAATTGGCGATGAGCTATGAAGTGAGCTTTTAGTAAGGGAGCGCTTACGGAAAGCAAACTGTTACGACGGGGCGTTAGATAGCTGGCAGCTCAGCGGGGGACACTTCTATCCAGTTATAGGGGGACATTTCTATTCGGTCACAACAGGTATTTCTGATCGAGTACAGTAGTGCTTCTCCACCATTTGTGGAGGGGGCATTCATGACCACTGTGAAATAGGACTATTCCCTGCAGACAACTTCTCATATAATCCGCCCACTATGATTCGATCTCTTGCTGCTGCGATTTTTCTTGTGACGGTGTGCTGGTGCTGCTGCTACGCCCAAGAGCGCAAGCTCATCGTTCCGGCGAATGCTGCCAAACCGGTTGGTCCCTACAGCCCCGGCATCCTTACCGGCAACTATCTATACGTCTCGGGTCAAGGGGTTCGTGATGCGAACGGCTCGATGCCAAACGGCATTGAGGCGCAGACACGACAGTGTTTGGATAACGTCAAGGCCATCATCGAAGCCGCCGGTTTGACGATGGCACACATCGTTCACATGCAGCTTTACCTGGAGAAGATGAGCGACTTCGAAGTTGTGGATCAAGTCTATGCGACTTACTTTCCGCAAGCGCCACCGGCGCGAATCCTTGTCGGCGTAGCCAAGATGCCAACGGACACCACGGTTGAGATGACGGCCGTTGCGGTGCGCGACCCGTCGTCGAAAAAAGTTCTTGCGCTAACAAACCTGAAGCCGATAGGTCACGCAAGTTCCGCCGTCGCTGTTGGTGATAGGGTGTATCTATCGGGCGTCTACGGGAAGACGATGACTGCGGCGAATGGAAATTTGCAAAAGGTGCTGAGGCAGACAAATCTCGGCGGCTCTCAGGTAGTTTTCCGTAATGAGTATGCTACGACGATGCCCTCGATGATTCCGGTAAATGAACTTCCCCAAGATATGCAAGCGGCTATCTCTGTCATCACGGTTCGCAGAGCAAACAGGCGAGACCGCACTAAGAATTCATCTGATGTCTGTAAGGCGGATGCCGAAACACTCTTTTGCTCGGTGCAGGCGGGGGCCGCCTCCGGCGAAAAAAGTGTAGAGGGACAGGTTCGCTTTGTGATGAAGAAGTTGCAGGCCGGCCTTGAGAAACATGGTGCGAGTTTGTCGAACGTGACCGCAAGTAACGTGTACCTTGACGACATTAAGGAGTTCAAGCTGATGAATGAACCCTATGCTTCATTCTTCCAGAACTTCCCGCCGACCCGAACCACCGTGCAGCCGTTCCCGCCCGCGGCTGATCGCAGCCGGAATGATCCGGCGCTGGTGCGCATCTCCGTCATTGCCGTGAAGTAGTAAACCACTTGAATCCAAATCATAAGGACACTCACCAATGAACTCTCAGCGAAGAAGATTCATGAAAGCGGCGGCCGTTGGAGCCGTTGCCGCCCCGACAGTAGCTGCTGCCCAAAGCACGAAGAAGAAGGTTCACTATAAGGGTCAGAAGCCAGTTCAGAAGCCTCAGCAGACGCCGCTCTTCTCGGGCGCGGTTTCCTACGGCAACCTGCTGTTCATTGCCGGTAAGGGCGCTCACTTTGAAGGTGACATCAAGGCGCACACAAAACATGTGCTTGATGAAATCGAAAAGGAACTCGTGAACGCCGGTTCCTCAATGAACAAGGTTCTCAAGTGCAATGTGTACTTGAACGACCTCAAGGACTACCAAGCGATGAATGAAGTTTTCCGCGGACGCTTCGGCGACGAACCACCTGTGCGCACAACCATCGCCGCTGCCGGAGGCATCCCCGGCAACTCGCTCGTCGAGATTGACGTGATCGCTTACATCTGAACCAACTGCCTAATGCAAGTTCAAGAGACATTTTGTGCAAGACAGTTTCAACACAAAGATTGCTGAGACGCAGAGATCATAGAGAGTATTTCTCTGTGCAACCTCTGTGTTTCTCTGTGTCTCTGTGGTGAAGTCCAAGTCCCATTACACACAGCCTTCATTAAAACTGCACTAGCAAACTACAGTTCGCTACACAGCTATTAAATTGGAGAGAAGATGGATCGCAGAACTTTTGTCGGACTACTTGCAGCAGCTCCGCTCGCCACAACCGCAAAGGGTGAGACGACGCCGAAGTGTCGCATCGCGAGCGACTACCAACCGGCTGCCGTCCCCGGCATGCCAGGGCCCTATCCCGGCAAAGTGGTTGCAGTGAAATCGGCGAAGTGCCTCGATGCGTCTGGTGAAAACGTGAACGCCGAAGTCGTGCGCGAGATGATGACGCGCGGGATGCGTGAGCTGACCGGGGAGCGGAAAGTCATTGATGCCTGGCGGCGCTTCTTCGAGCCCTCCGACATCGTCGGCATCAAGGTCAACTGTGGCGGCCATCCGTGGGTGGTCTCCTCGCACGATATCGTGGCCGAAACCGTCCGCAATCTAACAATGGCCGGAATCAAGCCGTCGCAGATTTACGTCTACGAACGCTTTCAGAGCCAGCTTGATGAGGTGAACTACGCCCCGCACCTGCCCGAAGGAGTGCGGATCGTGGCGGCTGAAAAGGCGAACCGGAACGTTGATAATCTCGGCTACGATCCGGCGACTTATGTCGAGGCCGATCTCTTTGGCGAGGAGGACACGCGCTCTAATCTGATGCGACTTATCTCGCAGCGTCTGACGAAGATCATCAACATCCCTAACATGAAGGATCACGGCGCGACCGGAGCCACGGGCTGTCTGAAAAACATCGCTTATGGAAGTTTCTCCAACGTCGCACGCACGCACTACCGCGGCAAGTCGCACACCCTTTCCTTCGTCGGCACGCTGGCAACGGTCGAACCTCTGCGCTCGCGGACGGTTTTGCAAATCATGGATGGTCTGCGCGGCGTGTGGCACGGTGGGCCGTTTGCGCGCACGCGCCGCTATGTTTTTTATCCGAAGCAGATTATGTTCGGCACCGATCCGGTGGCGATTGATCGCCTGCTGCTCGACATCATCGACGATAAGCGCAAAGCCGAAGGCGCGATTTCGATCTGGGACCGCTCACCTAAATATCTGGAAGCGAACAACGGAATCAAGCGCGACGAGAACCCGAACGTCAACATTATCATCCGCGAGCCTGGGCATGTGGAGTATGCGTCGAAGCTCGGCTTAGGCGTGTACGATCCGGCAAGGATCAGCGTGAAGGAGTGCGAAGTATGAGTCTCTTGCTGCTGTTGCTCGCATTGCCGTTGTTGTATTGGCAAGGGGGAGTCGAGAGCGCGCCAACCTTGAAGCAAGCAGGCATCGAACGCTTGTGCGTGCCGCCCGATCAAATTGAAGCGTGGCGGAAAGCAGGTTTCTCGGTGATCCCAATGACTGATGCTGAACTAGCTTCGCGCGAGAAATTGCCCACGCCGGGCATTGCCGCGCGCGCCGGAGTCGCCTCTCCGACGCGCAGCCCGTGGATCGACGCCAACGGTTGGCAGTACCTCCGCAATTTCGCGCGAAACGGAGCGGGCAAATACTACTATGATTTACCGGCAGGGAAAGCCGCGCTGGCTGCCGCCGAAGCGTTTGCCTACGGAGCAGATGCGGTTCTGAAGATTGACACAGCCGATCTTGAAGAGTTCGGACGAATGCTTGCCTTCCTGCGGCAGTTGCCGACGGATGATTTGCCGACGCTCGCTGATCTGGCCGTCGTGGATGATGGCTCACCTTTGACGGGCGAGGTGATGAATCTCCTCGCCAGGCGGAATCTACTTTTTCGCCCTGTCCCAACTCCTCTGCCGCAGTTCCCTATCAACATCAAACTCGGCACCAAAGAATACCCGAAAGAAGCGGTGACGGATCCGAGCCTGTTCGCGCTAAAGATTCGCCGTCGGCTTACTGATGAGAAAAGACGCTTGCGCATCTATGGCAGCGAGGTTGTGATCTGTCGGCTCACAGGCGAGGCGGCGCGTGTGAGGCTGCATCTGCTCAATTATGGTGGACGTGAAATCGCGGGTCTACGCATTCGCCTGCGTGGAACTTACGCCAAAGGTGAAGCGTTTGTGGCCGGGTCGGGCCGCGTAGAGCCGATGGATTATGTTCTCACTGATGGGGCGACGGAGTTTTCCCTTGCCAAGATGGAAACCTACGCATGGATCGAATTGACGGCGGTAAAGTGAGTTGATTGGCATTCAGTTTTTAAGCCGAATCATCTTCCATTTCTCTCTCGCTTCCGGCAAAAAGAAAAAAACTTCGGTCGGTGGAAGGCGCTTCAGAAATTCTCTACTTCGCTCGACGCCCTGAACATAAAAGATGTTGTCCAACGCATCGCCCACGGTGCCGCTCTCTGTCAGCACCGTCACACTCAGCATGTTTTGCACAGGCCGTCCGGTGTGCGGGTCCATGATGTGCGAATATCTCACCCCTTCGATCTCGAAAAACTTTTCGCCTCCGCCGGATACTGAGAGGGACTGATTTTTCAAGCTGACCGTAAGGGCAATCTTGTTCGCATCAACCGGGTTCTGGATTTTCACTTCCCAGCCTTTGCTGCCGGGCGGTGCGCCCAGCCCATACAATGTGCTACCCCCGGCGCTAACCAGAGCCGCGACGATTTTGTGTTGTCTGAGTAGATTAACCACGCGATCAACCGCGTAGCCTTTGGCAATCCCGCCTAGATCAAGTTCAACGCCCGGCCGGTCGAACTCTATAGTCCTCTCGTTGGCATTCGAGATTATGTGCTTGTATCCGACACGGTTGCGCAGTTCGGAGATTTCCGTAGCTCCGGGCACGCGGCCTTCGCCGCGAAAGAAGCCCCATGCTTTCATCAGCGGGCCGACTGTAATATCAAACGCGCCTTCAGATTCGCGGCTATACCTCAAGCATTCTTCGATAAAGTCAAACAGTTCCGGCTCGACCTTGACCGGCCCCTTAGCGCCCTCGCGGTTGAGACGTGAAAGCGGGCTATCCGGCTTGTAGTGGCT
The DNA here is from genome assembly GCA_013812565.1 of Pyrinomonadaceae bacterium. Taxonomy (GTDB): domain Bacteria; phylum Acidobacteriota; class Blastocatellia; order Pyrinomonadales; family Pyrinomonadaceae; genus JACCTF01. The sequence continues at coordinate 6,360 of JACCTF010000909.1, forward strand.
CATCAGCCGGTCAATGCGATCCACTTCATCAAAAGCGGCAGAGACGATGCGCGGCAATCTTTCGGCGTCATCGTCGTACGCCACGATGGTGTAAGCGCAACCCATCGACATGCGGTTGTCTTCGTAACGAACGAGCTGGCCTTGCCCGTGAGCGATTGATGCGCACGGAGCCGGAGTCAACAAGATTGATCCAATGACGAGTAACGAAAGCAGAACTGATTTCACCGGCGCATCCTACCCAATCGAACAATAGAATAGCCACAGGGACAGAGAGATTGAAGGCAGTAGTCAGAAAACAGCCATAAGCCTTAACTGCCTTCTGCCTTCACTCTGCGGCTTTTGTTGTTGCCCCAGCTAGCGGATTGCGACATGATGCCCGCGCCAATGCGTTCTTGGGTTTCGATCAACCGCTAAATCAGGGAGATAAATTATGAAGAAGGCACTGCTGATTGCCTTATTTGGTTTCTTACTCGTCCAACCGTCACAGGGCCGTTTCATCATGCCGAATGATTCAAGCCTTATCTTGAGTTACCGCGCGCCATCCGACTTCGCCCTCACTGCCGATCCGAACGTGGAGGTGTGGAAAGAGACGACCGGTGTCATCGCTGAAAAAGGCACACGTGGAGAACTGATTCCCAACCATCGCACGGAGATTCGCTCACGCTGGACAAAGAAGAATCTCTACTTTCTCTTCATCTGCCCTTACGAAGAACTGTATCTGAAACCGAATCCGCGGGTGTCTACTGAGACCGACAAGCTCTGGGAATGGGATGTCGCGGAGGTCTTCATCGGCACGGATTTCCGCAACATCAAACGCTACACCGAGTTTCAAGTTTCGCCGCAGGGTGAGTGGGTGGACTTGATGATTGATCGTGGCCCGCAACCCGCAGTTCACGACACGCAGTGGAACTCAGGCTTTGAAGTCAAGGCCCGACTCGACCGCGAAAAGAAAGTCTGGTATGGCGAGATGCGCATCCCATTAGCCAAGTTAGTCAGGACAGGCAGCCGACCCCCGCACGCAGGCACGGAGATGCGCATCAATCTCTACCGCATTCAAGGCCCGCCGCCGAACCGCAAGCTGATTAACTGGCAGCCGGTGAACAACGACACTTTTCACACCCCCGAAGCCTTCGGCCGCCTCCACCTGCGATGATTGCGGATTGCAAAATTCGGATTGCGGATTATAAAGACCAAGCATGTTTCTTCAATCCGCAATCCCCAGTCCGCAATCGTGAGGGGTCGGGCTAAACGCTAATTCCCATTCGGTACCGGCACCACCGGCAATAAGATATGCGAGAATCGTTGTGTCGTGTGAAACACCGTCTGCTTGGCGGTGCGTACTTTGCTCGAAGCACCAAATGCTTCGCCTGTGTTTGGGTTGCGGTCAAACTGTGGGAAATTGCTGCTCGTGACATCGACGCGGATGCGGTGTCCTTTCTGAAAGACGTTGGCCGTGCCGACCATATCGATGTCAAACTCGTAGACTTCGCCCGGCTTTAGAAGCTCCATCTGATTTGTACCCTTGCGGTAGCGCGCGCGAATGATGCCCTCGGCGATGTTCATCGCAAAACCATCGGGAGAAACGTCAACCAGCTTCACAGCGAAATCTGTATCCGGGCCATCGGTCGAAGCGAACAGCTTCATCTTCACGGGGCCGGCGATGGCAACGGGCTGCTCTAAGATCGAACTCGTGTAAACGAGCACATCAGGCCGCGCTTCGATTGGGCGCTGGTCTTTCGGCCCGGCGAGCGTCGGTGTTCCGCAACAATTATTCCCCCCCACAGTCGGCACCGGAGAGTTCGGATCATAGTTGTACTGATCGCTTGCCGCCGCGTTCGGCTTCGTCGTGTTGAGACCACCATTGCCGGAGGAACTATTGGCTTCTCCTCTGCTATCGAGATAATAAGGAGTGAACTTCGTCCCCGGAATCGGCCAGTCCGATTCATGCTTCCAACGATTAATCCCCATGTAGAAGATTTCGATGGGAGGCTCTTTGTCGATGCCGTTATCAATTCCCTTCAGGTAGTGATCGAACCAACGCAACTCGCGGTCAAACTGGACTCGCATGGCGGCGGGTCCGAAATCGACATCGCCGAACATCTGGCTTGGCCCGTGTCCCCACGGCCCGATGATCATCTTGGTTTCGCGGCGGGCTTGCTCCGTGCCGCCTTGACGGCGCATACCGGTAAAGCCGTTGATTGTGCCAGGGAGAAAAATATCGAACCAACCGCCGCTCGTGTGGACGGGCACACGAACATCCGCGAAATGCTCCTCGTCGCTAATCTCTTTCCAGTAATCGTCGTAGCCGGGATGACCGATCCAGTCGCGGTAGTGTTGGACTGCATAACCGGCGCTCCGCAAGTCGCCCTCCTTCAGTGGCAAATGTTGAAGGATCGTTTCATACTTTAGTTCTGTGGGAGTGTACTTTTCCGTATGCCAGTATTGCGGCAGCATGATTCGATTGGGCATACGCACAACTCCCCAGCCGTAATTAAACGAAAGGCGAAACGCTCCGCCGTGCGTGATCCAATTCGCGTAGATGTTCGTCGAAGCGACAGCCGGAAAGATCGTGATCAGTTTACTCGGCGCGAGGATCGCCGCCCGCCATTGCACATGGCCGAGGTATGAGCCGCCCTGCATCGCCACCTTCCCGTTCGACCAGGGCTGTTCGGCCGCCCACTGCACGGTGTCAAATCCGTCTTTCGCTTCATAGCGGAAGGGGTCCCACTTGCCTTCGGACTCATATCGCCCGCGCACGTCTTGCACAACTACTGCATAGCCATGCTGAGCGAACTTCATCATCGTCTCGTGGACGCCGTCGCGCTGCACCCCGTAGGGCGTTCGCACAACGAGCACGGGATAGCGGCCGTCTGGTTTCGGACGATAAACATCCGCGAACAACTTCACGCCGTCGCGCATCGGAACGGGTTGATAGCGTTCGATCTTGATCTCATTCAAGGGGGGAGCGTTGCCGGACTGAGCGAGTGTGGTGAAGGTCGCGGAAAGACAGATCAGTAGTGCAAACAGGCGAACAGTGGTCAGGGTTTGTTTTTGCATATCATGCCTCGAAAGAGCGATCTTTACTGCAATGTCTTGTGTCTCAAATGATACCGTTCCGGCTGAAATAATGTTTGATTCTGATAGCGCTGCAAGAACTTCGGCTCGTGCATTCCTACTTCTTATCCGGTGCGGCTGGCTTGTCCCACATCTCGCTGCTTCTTCCGTTCAGATCGTACATAACGTTGCCGTCAAGTATCGTCAGCTCGCACCCCAACCGCTGCTCGCCTTGAAAGCGCGCCTTGTCCACATCGACAAACCCGAAGTCGCCTTTGTCGAGCCTTAACACAGCGACATCTGCGGGTGCTCCCACGCTTAAGTGGCCGTGTTGCTCACGACGGATTTCGCGGGCCGGATTCCACGTGGATTTCAGGATCACTTCATCGAGCGGCATTCCTAGACTCAGGAACTTCGACATCACGTTGGTCATGTCCTTCATCCCGGCGTTCATGCTTCCCGTGTGCAGATCGGTGGAGATCGAATCCGGTGTGAACCCCTGCTTCATCGCCGGAACAGCGTAGCGGAGAACGAAACTGCCGCCGCCATGCCCCACGTCGAAGATGACGCCGCGCTTTTTGCCCTCGAACAGGTATGGCCGGACGCGGTTATTCTCATCGAGCATCGGGACGCGGCTTAAGTAGGTATGTGTATAGATGTCGCCCGGCCGCATCTTCTTGAGGATCAACTCCTGATGCGGGCGTTCCGGGCGAAACTCGCC
>JACCTF010000930.1 GCA_013812565.1 Pyrinomonadaceae bacterium
GCCCGTTAGGAGTTTGCACGGCAACTTCGTCGCCTTCTTCTCGTCCCATCAAGCTCCGACCGACTGGCGAGGTCGTGGAGATCAATCCGGCCTGCGGATCGCTCTCTTCCGCGGTGACCAAACGATACGTTACTTCCTCGTCACGCTCAGAGTCGTAGAGCACAAGCGTCGAACCGTAAGCCGCTCGGTCATGGGGCATTTTCGATGTATCAATTGAGGCGACTTCTCTGATGCGCTGGCGAAGTTGACCGATGCGCGCCTGAACGAACTGTTGACGGTCGATTGCCGCGCGGTATTCAGAATTTTCGCGCAGATCGCCGAATTCGAGAGCGCGCTTGATCTCTCGCGGAAGATGAACGAACAGTTCTGTTTCCAGTTCTTCCAATTGTGTTTGCAAACGTTCTTTGATGTTCTGTGTCACTTCAGCCTTACTCCATAAAACACTATGAACTAGCCACACAGACACAGAGACTTGCAACAACTATAGGCGAAATACATGCTGGTTTTTTATTCATTAAATCTCTGTGCCTCTCCGGTCTCTGTGGCTAATTTCTGCGGTTAACAATCAGTATAACGTGCTTTCCCCTCATGATACTTCGCTTCATCGGGCGCGCCGAAGGAGATGCCTGTGTTGCGTGCGGTGCGAACAAGCTGACCATCAGGCGGCACGGTTTTAATCTTTGCTATCGCTTCGGCAAGCGGCACGGTGACGATCTGCGCGGCTTGCAGAGCGACCATCACCCCGCGCTCGCCGCGCATAAAGGCGCGCACGGCGCACGAGCCAAAGTTTGTGGCAAGCATGCGGTCAAAGGCATTGGGACGGCCGCCGCGCTGCAAGTGGCCGAGCACCACATAGCGCGTCTCCTTCCCGGTCATCTGCTCAATCTCGCTGCTACAGCGGGAAGCGATGCCGCCCAAGCGCGCTGGTCGATGTTTGTCGCCTTTGTCGATGTAAAGCTGAGTGCCTACGGCTTCACGCGCGCCTTCTGCGGCGACGATGATGCTGAAATCGGAACCGCAACGCTCACGTTCGCGTACTTTCTCGGCGACTATTTCCATCGAATAAGGTATCTCGGGAATCAGGATCACATCAGCGCCGCCGGCAATGCCTGAATGGAGCGCGATCCACCCGGCGTGCCTGCCCATCACTTCGAGAACCATCACGCGGTCGTGCGATTCAGCCGTCGTGTGTAAACGGTCAAGCGCTTCGGTTGCAATATCAAGCGCGGTCGCAAAGCCGAAGGTGAGTTCCGTCGCCGCCAAATCGTTGTCAATCGTCTTCGGCACGCCGATAATCGGAACGCCTAAACGATGAAACTCAGCGGCGATCTCAAGCGTGCCTTCTCCGCCGAGCACAATGAGACCATCAATCCCTCTCTGTTCGAGATTAGCGAGCGCTTCCTTGTAGATCGCTTCCGGTTTGATCTGCTCGCCGTCGGGAGTGCGCTCGATGAAGTGACCGCGATTGCGTGTGCCGAGGATCGTGCCGCCGCGGGGAAGCAAACCGCGTACGTCTTTGGGACGAAGTTCGCGCGTCAGCGTCGAATCGAGCAAGCCTTCAAAGCTGTCTTCAATGCCGATAACGCGAAGCCCATACTCGCCGACGGCTGTTTTTACCGCCGCGCGAATAACCGCGTTTAAGCCAGGGGCATCGCCGCCGCCGGTCACTAACCCGATTGTCCGAACCATAACCCCCCTTATTAGGACAGTGACAAGTGAACAGTGACAAGTAACAAGGAAGAACAATACATTTGGGCCATACTCAAGGCTCTCGAAAGCAGACGGTGTTGCTCGCAAGCATAACTGTCACTCAGCGCGCGTCACCTCTTTAGCCTTGTCACGGTTTACTTGTCACTTCTTCAAATTGCGAAGCTCTTCGAACAGCGTCTCGTTATTGGGCTTCTCGGGAAGATTGTGAACGGCTTTGTAAGCGATTTTACCCTCTTTGTTTACGATGAATAAAGCGCGTTCCGAGAAACCTTCTTTGTCGCGGTAGACGCCGTAGAGGCGGGCGACTTCGCCTTTCGGTTCAAAGTCGGCCAGCAAGTCAAAAGAGATTCCGCCCATGCTATCGGCCCACGCCGTTTTTGCGGCTTGACTGTCAACGGAGATGCTCAAAACTTGAGCGTCATATTCTTTGAAACGTTCGAGATCGGTTTCGTAAGCAGGCATCTGCGCCGAGCAGACCGGGGTGAAGGCAAGTGGGTGAAAAGCCAGGATGACGTTCTGCTTGCCGCGAAAATCCGAGAGCCGCACCGTTCGTTCTCTTGCCAAGTGGCTTTTCAATTCAAAATCAGGAGCCATATCTCCAATTTCAGCCATCTAAAAAAACCTCCCACATATGTAGAAACATTGATAGTTTGGTGGTTGCAAGAAACATCCGCGACACTATAACCAAATGGAGAGGTATTTCAAATGAGAGAACGTCGCTGCCGCTCGAACAGACGTGCCTTGCCACGAAGCAGCAAAGGTGCAAACAATACCCGCCACACGACAATTCCCAGATGTTCCACAGTTCAAAAGAGATTTGTGAACGTAGGAAGAAGATGATGAAACAGAATGTTGTTATTTCGCGGCGCGGAGCAGAGCGCGTGCGCGCCGGTCACCTGTGGATCTACCGCAGCGATGTGCGCGCGAGTGCCGACGTTGTCGGCGGCTCGGTTGTGAGCGTGCGCGACGAACGCGGGCGTTTCATCGGCCAAGCTCTCTACAGCGATCAATCGGAGATCACACTGCGTCTGCTCACCCTGCGAGATGAAGCGATTGATCGTGAGTGGTGGCGCGGGCGTCTGCGGGCGAGCGTTGCACGTCGCACCGGGCTTGAACGCGTCGCTGACGCTTACCGCCTCGTCTATTCGGAAGGCGATTTGTTGCCGTCACTGATTGTGGATAAGTATGGTGACGTGCTGGTGTTGCAGACGCTTTCGCAGGGCACGGATGCCGTCAAAGAAATGCTGACAGAATTGCTTGCGGATGAGCTTCACCCGCGCGCCATCCTTGAACGAAACGATGTGCGCGTGCGCGAGCTTGAAGGATTGGAACAACGCGCTGGTGTGCTCTGGGGCGATGCACCGGCGGAACTCGAAATCACGCAGCACGGCGTGCGCTACCAAGTCGCACCGCTCGGCGGCCAGAAAACCGGAGCGTTTCTGGACCAGCGGGAAAACCACCTTGCGGCACGCACGGTCGCACACGGGCGCGCTCTCGACTGCTTCACCTGCAACGGCGGATTTGCGCTTCAACTTGCGGGCGCATGTGAGACGGTGATGGGGCTGGACATTTCAGCCGAAGCGATTGCCGCTGCCCACCGCAATGCGGAACTGAACAAAGCGAACAATATTGTATTTCGTGAAGCCAACGTCTTCGATGCGCTGCGGGAGATGGAGGCGGAAGGGAAGCGCTTCGACACTATTGTGCTTGATCCCCCGGCCTTTGCTAAAAACCGCGCCAGCGTCCAGGCGGCAGTGCGCGGCTACAAAGAGATTAACCTGCGTGCCATTAAACTGCTTGAGACCGGCGGCGTGCTCGTCACCTGCACCTGTTCCTACCACGTCACCGAGACGATGTTTCTCGACATCATCTCGGAGGCTGCGAGCGATGCGCGCCGACATCTACAGATTATTGAGAAACGCATTCAAGCCACGGATCATCCGGTGCTCATCGGGGTGCCGGAGACGCTTTATCTAAAGTGCGTGATCGCGCGGGTGATTGATTAAGGAGAGCAGAAGGCAGCCGGAGTTAATACAGCCAGTAGATGAAATATCAGCTTGACATGCAATGACATCGAATCAACGCTTGCCTACTGCCTACTGCCTACTGCCTACTGCCTACTGCCTACTGCCTACTGCCTACTGCCTTCTGTCTTCACCGGGGCTATCAATCTTGACAACC
>JACCTF010000956.1 GCA_013812565.1 Pyrinomonadaceae bacterium
GCGGCAACGTCGCAGAGATGGTAGCCGCTGGTGCCGAGATTATTGTTGCCGGAACAGCCATATTCGGCGAAGCGGATAGAACGCAGGCGGTGCGTGGGCTTCGCGACGCAACGCTGCTGTGAACCTAAATCGAAACAACCAAGATTGGGACACTCATGCAGCCTTTAAGTTTGCCACTGCTTTCAACTCAGTGACGGCTTTATCGACTTCCGGAGTGTAGTAAATCTCCGAGAGCCTGTACCGCCACGGGCCATTAACCCGCAGATGCCAAACCACATCCCCCACCAAATCCCGCAGCCGCTTCCGCTTGTGATTGCGCGTGCATTTGTCATGCACATCAAGAAATGCCCGCTCAATCGGGTTGGCTCTCGGGCAGTAAGAAGGCAGCCACACCAACTCGAAGCGCGGGTGCTTTGTCAGCCACTCCACCACCGCCCGGGCTTTGTGAATCTTGTAATTGTCCACCACGACATAAATCTTCGTGAACTTCGTCATCGGGCAGGCACGGTCAATCGCTTCCAGCAGATGGATGACCAAGAAGCGATTCTTCTTCTCGCCGACGACATGCAGCAGTTTGCCCGTCACGTGGTTGAGAGCACCGGCCAGATAGTTCTTCTCATTCTTTCCTGGCGTCTCAACCTCTTTCTGGGTCCCCTTGCGCATCCATTCATAACCGAGCTTCGGCAGCAAGTTGATGTCCAGCTCGTCGGCAAAGAAAAGTGCCGCATTGCCGGGCAAAGTCTCGACCAGGTGGCGAATCCGCGCCAACTTCGAGACTCGGTCGGGGTCCGCATCACGGGCGATGTGGCGCGCCCGCTTCCACGCATAACCGAAGCTGTGGAGGGTGCGCCGGATCGTCTCACGCGAAACCCCGTAGCCGCGCTGCGTCGCCAATTGCAACGAGAGCGTGGCACAACTCCAACGGGTGCGACACCAGCCGAAGGCATGTGGCATCTGCTTGAGCAAGCAGAAGAGCGAACGCTGCCAACTGCGCAGTTTGGAGGCTGGCGCATGCTCTGCAGTTTGTTCATCGCCGGTCCAGGATGGCGCGCGCTTCCCTTGCCGGTAAGCCTCCACCGCGCGATAGACGCTCGACCGAGAGCAGAACAAAACAGCGGCAATCTCGGTCGGCGTGCGCCCCTCTGCGCACAACAAGAGGATATGCAGTCCGAGCAAGTAGCCGTAGCGGGCGTGGCGCAGTTCGCGCCGCATCTGCTCTTGTTCATCTTCGGGAATCTCAAGTATCGTTTTGTTTGGCACAGACAACTCTCATCTGAAGATCGGTTTGCTGGTACTTACCGATGTATCAGAAGGAGGTCATCTGTGCCAATCTTATATGGTTCGATTTAGCGTGGAGCAAATTAAGCTGGGTATGAGGGTTCGACACAAATCTAACGTAATCTCAGTTTGGAGGTAAGTATGAGCAATAGATCGTCGCAAGAAAACAAGCGCAGACAATTCATCAAGGACATGTCCGTCATTGCCGTCGCGCTTCCCGCGATGGCGATTGTCGGCAAACATCTCGGCGAAACTTCTCTCGCCCGCCCTCTGCAAGCAGGGGAGGAATGCGAATGGTGCGGAGCAACGGATGCTCCCGCTAACCCTCCGTCGAGAATCGTGATCCCACCTTCGGGTGAAGCGGGCGAACCGCTCGTGATTTCAGGCACGGTTTACAGAGAAGACGGCAGAACCCCTGCCGCAGGGGTTCTCATCTACGCTTACCACACGAACGCCGCAGGCATCTACCCGAAGCGCACGCCGGACAACGGACGGGCGCAGTGGCGACATGGCTATTTGCGCGGATGGATGAAAACGGGCGCTGATGGTAAGTACGAATTTCGCACCATCAAACCCGCCGCATATCCTGGTCGCACCGAGCCTGCTCACATCCATCTCACGATGTCTGCTGCGAACTATCCTGAGTACTCCGGTACGATCTGGTTCGCTGATGACCCGCTCGTCACGCCCGAACTGCGGGCGCGCAACAACGCGATAGTAGCGACACGCTCTATGCACGCAGCCACGATCCTCACGCTCAGGCGCGACGGAAGCGGTGTGCTGCGCGACACGCACAACATACGTCTTCAGCGCTTCACAAGCTGAAGTCGAATCCGTTAAGCAAAAAGATTCTAAACAGGACAAGAAAGCGTAATTGGCTTTCGCGGTTGAGGTATGTCTAATGAAACTTAGTGCCGCGGGTCCGAAGCGCGATGAGACAAGTTATGCTTTGTCTCTGCTATTTGCACCGGAACCACGGCGATGATGGCGGCGGTGGCGACCACAGTTCGTCGGATGCAGCTGTTTATCTGTTCAAGGAAACAGGAAAGCGGTTAGGCATGGATATACTTTTCAAACACATCACTAAAATCTCGTCCTGCATGGCGGTCTAGTATTGTGACATTGAGATTGTCAAGAACCGCATTGTAATGCTTCACAATGGTTCCCTCGCTCTCAATGGTGTTGACCTTATACATAGAAGCTACTGCGTCAAGGCACCGCATTGCGTTGGCGCGGGCAATCTCATTTCTGTCTTGAAGCTTGCCAATCGTGATCAGGGCTTTGTAAATATCCTTCAGTGATTCGAGGAAATTCCTCCTCACGTCAATACTAAAGACCTCACCATCATCTACAGTGAATTTCAATTCGATGTCCAAGTCGATGGTGCCTGCGGTCTCAATTGAGACACGCGAAATCTTGTGGCTTACGTAGTCATAACGTTTGATTGAACGCTTAGACGAAACGGCAGAATCGCCGTCAACATGAATCAGCGCCAGATTGGTAAAGCAATACTCATCCTTTTTGGATTTGATGAGGAAGAATATCTTCTCGCCATCTTCCTGAAATAAGTAATCATCGGCATCCACTTTGTCGTAGTCGGCAGGGGGGACAATCACGCCAACATCGCTAATTCCCAGTGCTTCTGAGGCGAATTTCTTAAACATCTCAATCTCCTTCGTGTGTGGTTAAAAAGCTTAAGGCAAAGCAAGTTAATAGAAGGGTAACAACACCGGATCAGTTTCAGGTCATGGAAATTATTATCCCAAACCGGCAGTTCTGAGGGTCTTGCTGACTATTCCTGTGTCCTCTTATCGCCGCTTCCCCCCTGCTGGTCATTATAGCTGAGTGGTAGTTGTCGCAGCACTGCCCCCCAGACTGGGGTGATCTGATGTTGCCGGACACTATAGTTGCTTAACTCATACTCCTTTTCTTGATGGTTTGTCGAACTTTCTTTCACTTCCGGTAATACTCTCGTTCGAAGTCCTCCGGACTTCGATGGCCGAGAGCCGAGTGTCGCCGCACCCGGTTGTAATAACACTCAATGTAGTTGAACGTCTCCAATCCCGCTTCTTCGAGATGGGCAAACGCCCCACCCTCCAATGTTGCGGACCAACTGCAGGGCTTGCTGCTTGAAATCGTCATCGTATTTGCGACGGGACTGAGTGGTTGCTGTTGCTTTCATGGTTAGTGATTGTTTAAGCAACACTCGTGTCCGTCAAATCCAGACCATCTCAAGCTACTGATTGCGACTTGAACCGAATCGCCTATCTTTGACTGTGATGTTGGTGGGCCCGTATCCTATCGCTTAACCAGCGAGGAGAGCACATGACACTCGCACGTAGAAGCTTCCTAAAACATTTCAGCACCGGAATCGCTGCTTGCAAACTTATATCACCCGCTTACGCGCAGCGTGGTACGAAGATTAAACCTTCGTCCGTGGCAAAGAAAGTCCTCGTAGCGCATCGCGGCGCATCTGCTTACGCGCCTGAACACACGCTTGAATCTTATCGGCTGGCGCTTAAACAGGGCGCAGATTTCGTCGAACAGGATTTGCAAATCACGCGCGATGGCGTGCTCATTTGTTTACACGACATCACGCTCGAACGCACTACCAATGTCAAAGAAAGCTTCCCAACCCGCTTTCGCGAAGAACTCGTTAATGGCGCTTCGACGCGCCGCTGGTACGTCTCTGATTTCTCTTTACGGGAAATAAAACAACTTGACGCCGGCTCATGGTTCAATCCGAAATTCAGGGGTGCGCGCATTCCGACGTGGCAGGAAGCGATTGACCTTGTTCGCGGTAAAGCCGGACTCTACCCTGAAACCAAAGCTCCTGAAGTCTATGGTCAACGTGGTTTCGATATGGAGCGTCTGGTGCTCGACGTGCTGAGAAAGAATCGTCTCGATAAAGCGAGCGCGGCTCGTCACACGCCTACCATCATCCAATCCTTCAGCCCTGAGAGTTTGCGCAAACTCTCTGCCATGCTTAAACCAGGGCTTCCGCTAGTGTTACTTGTCGACGCCCTAAGTGCACGGTGGCTGACCCAAGAGGGGCTTGCAGAGGCAAAAAAATTCGTTAGCGGTGTTGCTCCGGCGAAAGCTCTACTGGACAAAAACTTGGTCATGCAAGCTCATGCTCACGGTCTAACAGTTACTCCCTATACCTTTCGCTCGCGTAACGCAGGAAGCTTCAAAACTGTGCAGGAAGAAATGGCTTACTACTTGTACGATTTGGGTGCTGACGCACTCTTTACCGATAACCCTGACTTGTTCCCACGGGTGCCCATGGGCTAACGGCGCGGCATTGTTGCAAACCTAGCTCCTCGAATATACTCCGTCGCTCTCTGCCATCCCGTTACTGCTCTGAGGTCTAGCTGTGAAACGACAATTATCTCTTTTCAAGTGGCGCCACACTGAAAGTCGCCCCGCTCACCATCAAACCATTCAATTCGGTCGAACGCCTGCTCACATCACTTCTTTAGAGGGAACGATGAAAGTCCGACGTATCAGTTCAGCCTTGTTGTTCTTTGCTTTATCCTGCCTCTTATTACCACAACATTCATATGCGCAGTTTGAGACGGCGACCGTACTCGGCACCGTACGCGATGTCAACGGTGCCAACATCCCTAACGCGAACGTAACGCTGAAAAACATCGCTACCGGCATCTCCTCAACCGCCGCCACAAATGAGACCGGCGACTACCAGTTCGTGAACGTCAAGATCGGCACCTATCAAGTCACGGTCGAGGCGCAGGGCTTCTCCACGGCACTCGCTGAAAACGTCTCCGTCACGGTTAACGCCCGCCAGCGCGTTGACCTAGTGATGCAAGCGGGCGTACTAACTGAAACCG
>JACCTF010000959.1 GCA_013812565.1 Pyrinomonadaceae bacterium
CGCTTTAAGGGCGCGGTAGAAGGATGCCCCACGGGCTGTTGGAGCAGCGCCGTTCGTAGCGCCCGCGACGACGGTTATCATTATCGTCACGGCGGTAATCGTCATCATAGCCTCGCGAGCTATTGCCGTAAGCATCGGCGATTTGGCGAAGGTCCTGCCGGATGTCTGACCAGATGTATTGTGTGCGCGAATCGAGTTGGTTGCGCGAGATCAGGTTGTCGATGCGCCGTCCGAGTTGCAGAAGCGTTCGTGCTTCTCCCGCGCTGCGATCCAAGTTTCGGCCATCGTCAAAGCGATCTTTCAAGCGGTCAGCGGCTTCGTGAAACTCTTCGGCGACTTCGTTGATGCGATCCTCACGACGAGAGCCGTTATAGCGGCTACGATCAAGCGCGTCGTCTATATTCTTCTGGAAATCTTTACTTCGATCTTTGACGCGGCGCACTGCGTCGCGTAGCCCGCGGCGTTCATAGCGGTCGTTGCGTCCGTAATCGCGATCACGACCGCCGCGATTCCACGGATCATAAACACCCTGCGCGGCGGCAAGAGCGGGCAGCATGAGCGAGATGAGCGCTGCCGCCACAAATGCGAAGACTGAGGCACGTGGGTTAATCATTATTTATCTCCTTGCAAATATCTTTCTCTGAGGCAACCAGTCTTTCCAAAAGCGAGGAGGGTAAAAGGCTTGGTCAACCTTCGCTTATGTGCTTCATCCGGTAAGAGCCAAGATAAAGCTTTCGTTCAGCGCAGCCGCGCGGCAAGCTTCGTGCCGCACGCTTCGTGCCGCACGCTTAGGAGAATTTAAGTTGTGATGGAGATGAAGGAAATAGGAAGAATTATCGTAACCACACTATCGGATCGACTGTAATACGCTGCTCTGCGTCGCTCTAAAACGTGAGGGGCGCGTCGCAAATCGTCGGTGAAGATGCTCACCCGCTTAACTGTTGCCGAGCAACTTCTTGACATGACTTTGCCCGCGACCTTCTAAAAATTCAGTGCGCGTCCCCGTAGTTTCAAGTACCACCCACTGCGGTGCGCCACCGTTCGTTTTGCGCACGAGCAGTAGTTCATCGCTCGCGGTGCTATCTCCGAAGTGACTGACTCGCGCGCCGGCAAGTCCGCCGCCACGTACAATGCCGTCAGCGGGCAGGCGCGGCCAACCTGCCTCAACGATGAGAGCGCGCAGGCCGACGCGCAGCGTCAGCCGTGTCCCAACCATTGTCGAGCGATGGACAGAGAAACGATGCGCGTCCGTCTGCTCAAAACTAATGCCCGCTCCGGCGCGGTTGGCGTGACCAGCCAGCGCGATGAAAGTTTCGATTAGCCACTTGATGCCGAGGGCGCGCGCCTGATCGTTGGCGGCGCGTAGAGAAAGATAGTCGCTGACATCGCTGCGCCCGGCGGTGCGTGCGCGGCTCTCGGCTTCGCTTATAATTCGTGCCCACTCCGCATCAAGTTCGCTCACGTTTACGCCTCGTTCGGTCTATGTCCCTCGCGCGTTTCACCACTCGCGCTGCTTTGCTTCGGATGGTATCATGCCCGCTCGCTTGCGGTTAACGCGCCTGCTACAAACTCTACAATGAATTGTCTTGATTGATGCGTACAACAAACATTTGCTTCGCGCCACACCTCTCTGTCTTTGCACTCACGCTGCTGATAATTGTCAGCCTGGTTGGTCGCTCAACTGCGCAGCAGCATTACTTACCCGATCATCATCCGCACAGACATTACCTGCCCACTGTCAGCGAGCAATCATCGCTAAACCCAAAAACTAATTCACCACCAACGCGCCCGCGACTCGTGCTGCTGATCGTTGTGGACCAGTTTCGCTACGACTATCTCGAACGCTTCGGCGATCTCTTTGTCGCTAAGGGACTGGGCAGGTTAATGCGCGAAGGGGCATGGTGGACCAGCGCGGCTTACGACCACATGCCCACATCTACCGCGCCCGGCCACGCTACTTTAATGACCGGAACGTGGCCTGCGGAGAACGGCATCATCGGCAACGAATGGTTTGATCGCGAAACGGGGAGCAGCGTTACGAGCGTCTCAGATACGGCGGCCAAGTTGCTCGGCGGCGAGGAGGGCGCGAAAGCGGCAAGCCCGCGGCGCATGCTCGCTTCAACCCTCGGTGATGAGTTACGCCTTGCCACACAAGGACGCTCCAAAGTGATCGGCATTTCCGTAAAAGATCGTGGAGCAATTTTAACTGCAGGTCGTGGGGCGACGGCTGCTTACTGGTTCAGCGCCAAAACCGGACAAGTGGTCTCCAGCGACTACTACTTCAATCAACTGCCGCAGTGGGTGACGAGCTTTAACAACACGCGTCCGGCGGATAAATACTTTGGCGCACGGTGGGAACGGCTGTTGCCCGAAGCTGAATACACGAGGCGTGCCGGGCCGGATGCTCCCTCGTGGGAGAAGACAGGGACGAGCAAGGATACTAACACTTTTCCGCACATCATCAGCGGCGGAGCAAGCGCTCCCGGGCCGGCTTTCTACGACGAGCTACCCAGCTCACCCTTTGCCAACGATCTGCTCATCTCCTTCGCCGAGCAGGCAATCGCGGGCGAACTACTCGGACAGGACGATGATGCGGACGTACTCAGCTTAAGTCTTTCAGCGAATGATTACGTCGGACATCGTTTTGGCCCGTACAGCCAAGAGGCGATGGACATCACCCTGCGCACGGATCGCCAGATCGCTGCGCTGCTCGATTATGTGGACGCACGCGTCGGATTGCGGAACACCGTAGTCGCTTTCACGGCTGATCACGGAGTCGCGCCAATCCCGGAGCATGCCGCGGCAGTCAACCTGCCGGGTGGACGTGTTAAAACATCTGCGATGCTCGAAGCGGTTCGCGCTCGGATCAACGCGCGTTACGCGGGCGGAAGCGGTGAGTTGCAAAACGGCGCTCCCTCCGCTCGTGATTACGTTCAGTCGTTTTCAAACGGCCAGATCTATTTCAACACTGCCGCGCTCATGCGTGATCGCATCAACCGCGAAGAGATTGAACGCATCGCCGGCGAAGCCGCGATGACCACTCTCGGCATCGCGCGCTACTTCACGCGCACGCAGCTTGAGGCAGGCCGCGTGAGCACCACCGACCCGGTGGCGCGTCGCGTGCTTCACGGTTTTCATCCGCAGCGAAGCGGCGATGTGGTGATTGTTTGCGAGCCATTCAAGTTCTTCGGTGAATCGTCAGCGACCGGCACCACGCACGGTTCCCCGTATTCGTATGACACGCATGTGCCGCTAATTATCATGGGCAGTGAGGTGAAAGCCGGACGCTACCGAGAGGCAGCGAGTCCTGCCGACATCGCGCCGACGCTTGCCGCACTTTTGCGCATGCAGCCGCCAAGTAACGCGACCGGGCGGGTTCTCCTTGAAAGCCTCAATGTTAAAAGTGACAAGTGACGGGTGACAAGATGGAAGCAGAGTTTGTGTGATGACGATGGTTGTCCGTCTTCGGCAGCATCTCACACTCATGTTCAACAGCCACGCGAGCGTGCTCATGCCTGTCACTCGTCTCTTGTCATTCGTCACTTTTGATCTATTCAATCGTTCGCAAGAATCTTAGCTGAACTAAAGATGAAACAAACAAAATCAATCGCCTCGTTATGCTCGCTCTTTCTTCTCTGGTGCGCGCTGGCTGATACAGCTTCCGCGCAGCGTCGCCAAAGGCAGAAGCAAGCTAAACCGGCAGATGAAACATCTACGGCGGAGGTGTCCCCGAACGCAAGCGATAAAACTCAGACAGTGGAACTAGATGCGGTGCTCGCGCTGCCACCGGCAGAACGCATCGAACGGTTGAAAGCATATGTGAAGACGCATCAGCAAGCTCCCGCCGCAGAGAGGACGCGCGCGATGGAATTGCTTGTCAGCGCGCACGCCGCTCTGGGTGATGACAAGTTAAAGGCGGATGACATCAAGGGGGGGATTGCTGAGTTTCGGCGAGCCATCGCGGCCGCTCCGGCAGATATGGCCGACAAGCTTTTCTTCGAAGTCGTGGCACAGTTGCCAGCTAACCTGTTTCTCCGTGGTCAAAGCGCGGCGGCAGTTGCCGCGGCTCGCTCTGTTGAGGCCAAAGCGAAAGATGATCCGAAGCGGCTGTTGGCTCTTGCATCCTTCTACCTCATGGTGGAGCAGGAACAGGAGGCAACGCGCATCGCTGAACGTGCGGTTCGACTTGCGCCTGAGATGGGAGCGGCGCATCAAGCTCTCGGGGCAGCGCACCGCATCGGTTTCCGGCTTGATGAAGCGGCCCAAGAGTTCGCTCGCGCCCTTGAACTTGAACCGCAATCTGCCACCGCGCGCCGCAGTCTCGCCGACCTTCGCCGCGCCACCGGAAAAGCGGAAGAAGCGCTGAAGCTCTACCGCGAGCAATTGACGACGGATGCGAAAGACAAAGCGGCGCGCGCTGGTCTTGTGCTCTCGCTGTTTGATCTGGGCAAGCGAGAAGAAGCGGAGCGCGAGATGCAATCCACGACCGAGGCAGAAGCGCAAAACCTGCCGTTATTGGTTGGCGCAGCTTACTGGTACGCGGCGCAGGGTGAGGGCGCACGTGCATTAGAATTGGCCCAGCGCGCCGTCTCTCTGGAACCGCGCTATACCTGGGCACAGATCGCTTTTGCACGCGCGCTTATTGCCCAGCAGCGCCCGCTTGACGCCGAACGGGCGCTTCGATTTGCGCTTCAGTATGGACGCTTCCCCACGCTTGATTACGAACTTGCCACTGTGCTAGCAGCAGTCGGCCTTTATGAAGAAGCCGCAACGGAATTAGCGCGGTCCTTTATTCTAAAGAATGACCAGCTTGAAACTCGCCTCGCCGGGCGTGTTGCAGCCACGGCGACAACCTTTACTGAACTGCTCGCTCCCGAACGCCGAGCCAGCATTTTTCAACCCGGCGCGGCTGATACCGATGGCAACGCCGCGATGCTAAAAGGTCTGCTCGCCTTTCACTCCGCGACGAGTGAAGCAAACACTAAAGGCGCGGCGGCAACAACCGCCCCTGTGGCCGCCAAAGAATTTACTGCCGGCTCCGATGCAATGCGTGCTTTTCGTCATCTGTATGCGGCGAGCCGTCTGCTTCAGAGCGGCGCATCAGCGCAAACGGTGCTTGATGAGGTTGAAGCGGCAGCGAGCGGAGTTGAAGCGGGGCTTGATGCACCAAGCGCGACGGTTGCCGTCTTGGCAGATGAACTGCGTACACTACGGATGCGCGCCATCGCCGCTGGGGCAACACCAGCGCTGCCTGATGTTCCGCGTCGCACGCTCTCAAACATTGTGCGTGGGCGGCTTGAAGACATCGCCGGATATGCTTTGTTCAAAGACGGCAAGGCCGAAGAAGCCGTGACGCGTCTGCGCCGTGGAGCAAGCGTGCTGCCGGAGAATAGCTTGTGGTGGCGCACTACGCAGTGGCACCTCGGAGCGGCGCTTGATGCGAGCGGCAATCCGGCGGAGGCGCTCACGGCATACTTCAAGGGCTACGACCGGAGGTCGCCTGACCCGGCGCAGCGCGCGATCATCGAAGTGGTGTATCGCAAAGTCAACGGCTCGCTCGACGGCTTCGCCGAACGCATCGGTGCCGTACCCACCTCATCAACCAACCGCGCATCTGCTGACAGCCCAACGCAAAAAAGCGCAGCACCGCCCACCGTGAGCGATACCACTAATTCAACGGAAAGCGATCCAAACGCTGCTTCGCCTGCCACGTCCCCGCCATCGCTTAGTACAACCGCCACAGTGACGATCGGTGAAACGACCCCGACGCCGGGGAACGAAGCTTCGGCAACGGAGCAGCCGACAGAAGAGGCCGAGAAGAACAGTTCCACGAAGCGCAAGCGAAAAGCTGTGCGTCCGGGTGCAGACAAGCTGAGGCGCAATCATTAACGCGGCTCAAGAGTGTGCGGCGAGCCTTGCGACGATAGCTTGTTTGGGCTGCGCGCCGATCATGCGGTCAACAAGCTCCCCGTTCTTGAAGATTAACAGCGCCGGGATGCTCTGGATGCCGAGTTGTGCTGCGGTTCGTGGATTTTCATCGACGTTCAATTTCGCAGTGATGTAGCGGCCAGCAGACTCGGCGGCCAATTGATCAATAATTGGACCAATCATGCGACATGGCCCACACCATTCCGCCCAACAATCGAGCAACACGGGACGAGCGCCCGCTTGCATAACATCGCGCGTGAAAGAAGCATCAGTAATTACGAGCGGCGTGGATACACCGCTGCCGTCTGCGCCGCTCCACGCATCCGTCTTCAGCATTGCGCCGCATCGTCCGCACACGGGTTGCGAGACAGCCGCCGCACTTTCATCCACGCGGTTCTTGGCGCTGCACTTGGGGCAAGTCACAATCATCCTTTGAATTTCCTTCCGTAGAGGCGAACCAGTGCGTCTTAATTCTTCATCACACTGTTCTTTATAGAGGATGAAAACTTACAACGATTGAGGCGAGGCGTGCAAACATTAAAGCAGTGATAAGTGATAAGTGACGAGTTACAAGATGAAGGCGAGATGTGGGATCGGTGTTGACCAGGAGTCCGGAGAGCGCGGCCAGCTTACCTTCTCCGGCAACGCTTTCGGGATTGCATTTCAAGTATTGCTCGTCTCGCCACTTGTCACTGTTTACGCGGGCACCCCAACGTGGCAGCCCCGTTGGGGTGCCATTGTCATTTCTGAGAAGCTACTGTCGAGCAAGAGTTTCATAGTAAGATGTCAATCTTAGAAGATATTCCTCACCCGAACCCCATTCCAAACAAAGGAAAATCAACGAACACGATGCGTCATTTGCGATTGCTCCCTCTGGCGTTGGCGTTTGTTTCCGTTCTGTGTGCTATGCCTTCGACTACTCTCGCGCAGAATCGGCGCGCTGCCGAACCGCCCGCCATCGCTTTCACTGTCTCAATGCCGAAGCCTCATACGCATCTTCTGGAAGTCGAGATGCGTGTTCAAAGCGGCGGCAATGCGGCGGTGACACCGCAGGTTGATTTAGTGATGCCCGTGTGGACTCCCGGCTCGTACCTTGTCCGTGAATATGCGCGTCATGTGCAGGACTTTGCCGCGACTGATACAGAGCGGCGACATCTTCAGTGGAGCAAAATAAACAAGAACACCTGGCGGATTGAGACAAACGGCGCGCGCGATTTCGTGGCGACCTACCGCGTTTATGCGAACGAATTGACGGTGCGCACCAATGAGTTGAACGACCGTCATGCCTTCTGGAATAACGCAGCGCTCTTGATGTACGTCGATGGATACTTGAGCGCTCCGGCGACGCTACGTGTTGTGCCCTTTGGTGATTGGAAGATCGCTACCGGGCTTCCCGCCGTTTCCGGTCAAGCGAACACTTTTCAGGCTGAGAACTTCGATGTGCTTTATGACTCTCCGGTTGAGGTGGGCCGGTTTCGCACTCTTGAGTTCAGTGTGCGCGACGTGCCGCACCGCATAGTCATTAACGGTGAAGGCAACTACGATCCTGAAAGCATGCGCGGCGACGTACAGAAAATCGTTGAAGCAGCCGTCTCCCTGATGAATGATATTCCTTATCGTGACTACACTTTTATTTTGCATCTACGACCCACGGGCGGCGGCGGTCTTGAGCACCGCAACTCAACGGCGCTCGTCTTCGGGCGTTTCAGATTTCGTCCCGAGACAAGCTATCGCAATTTTCTCTCGCTCACGGCACACGAGTTCTTCCACTCATGGAATGTAAAGTCGATTCGCCCCGATGCGCTTGGACCATTCGACTACACAGCTGAGAACTACACGCGCATGCTGTGGATTGCCGAAGGACTGACAAGCTATTACGAAGATATTATCTTGCGTCGCGCCGGGCTTATCTCCGATAAGGAATACCTGGAGGGTTTAGCTAAAGCGATACAAAAATTACAGAACACGCCGGGACGCCTTCAGATGAGCCTGGAGGAAGCAAGCTTCGATGCCTGGATCAAGTATTACCGCCCGGATGAAAACTCGCCAAACACGCAAATCTCTTACTACGACAAAGGAGCCATCGTCGGCGCATTGCTCGACTTGGAGATTCGCCGCTCAACTAACGGAGCGCGCTCACTTGATGATGTTATGCGTCGCCTCTACAGGGAGTTTGCGTTGAAGAACCGCAACTACACACCCGAGGATTTTCAGCGCACCGCTGAAGCCGTAGCCGGGGCGAGCCTTGAAGATTTCTTCAGACGCTATGTCCGAGGGCGCGATGAGCTTGACTACAAACGGGCATTTGAAACCGCCGGGTTGCGGTTGGATACAACCGGCGACGAGAAATCCTCGCAAGCTAAAGCTTACCTTGGCGCAACGCTTGTTCAGGAGGGCGACCGCTTGCTTGTTAAAAATGTTCTTGCCGGTGCGCCCGCTTATGATCAGGGATTAAATGCGGGAGACCAAATCCTTGCCATAGACGGTGTGCGCGTGACACGCGAATCGTTCGATGCGCGCCTTGAAGAGAAGCGTCCCGGTGATGAAGCGCGCCTCTCTATCTTCCGCCTTGATGAACTGCGCACGCTCGCTGTTAAGCTCGGCGAGCAGACGGAAGGCGACTACCGCATTGTGCCCGTGAAACAACCGAGCGCCGCCCAAGCGCAAATCTATCAAGGCTGGCTGAGCAGTTCCCTTCCAAAGTCAGACTAAACTTCCGTAGCAAAGCCCACGCACCAAAAGACCCTGAACATATATTCACTCTTCTTAGGCACAAACGATGAACGGTAAATACCAAACTATTCGCTTCACAATTGAGAATCGTGTGGCACGTCTGACCTTCGCGCGTCCGCCGCTCAACGTCTTCAACATTCAGATGATGCGTGAGATCAACAACGCCTTGAACGATTGCAGCAACCAGCGCGATACGGTCGCCGTTGTCTTCGACGCCTCGCCGGAGTCGCGCGCCTTCAGCGCCGGAGTTGCGGTTGAAGAGTATGCGGAAGAGACGAGCTATCAAATGCTCGAATCCTTTCACGAGATCTTTCACACCCTGCGGCACATGGCAAAGCCGGTGGTCGCCGTGGTGGACGGCGCGGCGCTCGGCGGTGGATGTGAACTCGTTGCCGGTTGCGACATTGTGATTGCCGGCGAACGAGCGCGCTTCGGTCAGCCGGAGATCAAGCTGGGTGTCTTCCCGCCCGTCGCGGCGCTACTGTTGCCGCGCATCATCGGTGAGCGGCGCGCGCGCGAACTAATACTAACGGGCGAGATAATCGACGCGCCCGAAGCGTTACGCCTCGGATTGGTCAACTACGTTGTGCCGTCCACGCAGTTAGAACAGAAGACTCAGGAGGTGCTCGCGCGGCTGCGTGAGCTTTCCGCCCCCGCGCTTGAAGCGACCCGGCGTGCCCTTGATGCCGGGGCATACGGAGCTTCGTTTACGGAGGCGCTCGCTGCGATTGAAAACCTCTATCTAAACGACCTGATGAAGACAGAAGACGCTCATGAAGGCATCAAGGCATTTATGGAGAAACGCAAACCCGTGTGGCGCAATCGGTAATAAGCCCTCAGCCGTCAGCTATTAGCTGGTAGCAGTTACCATTACCCTTCAGCGTACCTTGCGGGCGGCGAGAGAGCGCCATACGGATGAAATGTAATACTGATCATGTCCTAAGCTGATGGCTGACGGCTGATTGCTGAACGCTTACCAAAGTTCTAGCGCGCTTCGTTGACACATGAATGCGCCCCTTTCTATCATCAATGTTTTGCCATGAAGAAGATTTTGAAGCAGTGTACGCCCGGTTTGATGTCTCGCCTGCAAATGAAGTGTAATCCTCATTCATTCGTGATAACGCGTAGTGCTCGCGCCCTAGCAGCGCGGGGCGTTATGCCGCTTTTGTTCGCCGGAACGCTCATCGCGCTCGCGCTTTTCGCAGCCGGATGCCGCGAAATGGAAGGAACAAAGGGCGTGCGCCCGCGAACGATGGGCGATGTGCCCGCCGAACGTCTAGCCTATCGCTTCGAGGCAGACATCGAAGCGCCGGAGGCCGTGAGCCGCAGCGAAGAGGCAACTGAGAAACTCCCGTCGATTCAGATGGACTTCGAAGTGCGCCGAAAAGATGATGCGCTGCTGCGTACGATTCCTTCGCCCGACGGCCACCGCGCGCTCGCGCTTTATGCGACGGCGGAAACCCCGGAAGGCGAGTTTCTGATTGATCTATACTCAGCCGAAGGATTGTTCCTGCGCAACATACTGCCGCCAAACCTTTCGTGTGCTTTCGCCCCCGCGGTTGCATGGTCGCCCGATGGGCAATCGATTGCTTTCATTGGCCGCAAAAGCCTCGTGTTTCAATCAGACCAGCAACCCGCCGTGCCCTTCGATGATGTGCCGACTATCGATGCGGAGCCAAACGACATACCGATCATGCCTTCTCCGCCGTCAACAGTTGCGCCGCTCATTTCTCCGATTGCCGTCTTCAGCACAGAGCAGATCTATGTTTGCGACCGCGACGGTTTCAACCTTCGCCCCCTGACGACGCGTGACGGCCTTGTTTACTTCACCCTGGCGTGGGCCCCCGATGGTCGCGCGTTGGCAGCGCTGGCGTGCAAAGAGGCGGAGTGGGAAGCGCGCTCTGCCGAGAACCTGCCGCCCTCGGGTCGCCCGCGCATCATCCAAACGGACGGCCGCGAACGCTTGCTTGATGATCAACTGGCTGAAGCGCCCCCTGTCTGGTCGCCTGACTCGTCGAAAGTCGCCACTGCCTCTGCGACAAACGTTACCATCTATGACGCCGCGCCGGACGCGCTGACGGGCGCGCGTGTTCCGCTCGGCGATTCTTTGCTCAACGCTTCCGCACGCTTCGATGAGACGCACAAACCGCAGTCGGCCAACAATCAAACGGCAACGACGAACGGCGCGGGCGCTGCCGCCGAACCACAAACAAGCAGCCTGCCGCTCTCCTTCAACCCGGTGGTACGACTCGAATGGACAGCACCTGAAATCTTACTGGTCCAGACCGGCTTCGTGCGCATCTTTGCCGGAGAGCCGGTCAGCCGCTACCCGCGCTGGCACGCGCTTCACCTCAGTCCGCAGGCCGTGCTCCTCAGCGAAGCGATCCTTCGTGCGAGTGTGAAGCGTGTGTGAAACGTCCACGTCCAGAGCCAGTGAGTTCTCGGTTGAAGTGGCATGTGAAATAGGCACGCGAAGTAGCACGAGACAAGAGCGGTCTGTATTGGCTGTGCTGGCTGCCATCCACAGGCTCGGGGCCTCGTGCTATTGTGAGAACTGCATAGCCCTGCCGCCGTCCAGGGTCATTCAGTTTTCGTCGATGGCACAAAGAATCTCATGGATGAAACCGTTTTCGCGTTACGCCTCCACCAGAGATCAACGACTTAGCCGATACAGAATCGTTGCACAGGTGAAATCCTCGTT
>JACCTF010000974.1 GCA_013812565.1 Pyrinomonadaceae bacterium
ATCGCATCTTCTCTTTCGACTGGTCACCGGATGGCAAATGGCTTGTCCTTGCGCGCGGCACTGAGACCAGCGATGTGATCCTGATAAAAGAGTTCAGATGAGCGGCAAAAAGCTCAGTGAAGTGTAACCCTCCGACAAATCGGCGTTCGTTCCAGCTCACAATCCACCGCGAACCTTGAGCAATATCCAGTTAGCAGGACAATTAGCGAAGCGGAAGGCAGGATATGCACTACGCTCGCACGACACGCCGCTCCACGTGGCGCAGTTCCGCACTATACTTCCTACGGCATATCAAACTAATTTGACAGATGCTGGAGCATTACATATTTTAGCCAGCATTACGTAGTTCATGGAGGAACATGCAGCCCTTTGATTCGATTACCATGTTTGAAGCACGCAAATTACTTGGAGTATGTGCGGTTAAGATGGCCCAGCTGATTAAAGATGCGATTGTTGAAAGTCCGGTGGAAAACTTAGGTCTCATACCTGCTGGAATAAGTTTAGCGCGATTCAAAATGTAGCCAATTCCTGAAATGCAACCTTGAGACTGATCATCACAGAGAAGCCTTCGATGGGGCGCGACATTGCCGCAGCGCTCAATGTTACACGCCGCCTCTCCGGCTGCATTGAAGGAGCAACGGAGATTGTCACCTGGTGCATCGGCCACCTCGTCGAACTAGATGACCCGGATGCGTACGATTCGAAGTATCATTCCTGGCGACTTGAACACCTGCCGATCATCCCCGAAGAGTTCACCTACCATCCGTCAGAGCGGACGCTCGACCAATTCAAAGTCATTAAGACGCTGCTCAACCGCAAGGACGTGACTTCGATTGTTAATGCGACGGATGCCGGGCGTGAAGGCGAACTAATCTTCGACCTCGTCTACACGCTTGCCCGGTGCCGTAAGCCGGTAGAGCGGTTGTGGATCTCTTCGCTTACGCGCGAAGCAATCATAAGTGGGTTCAACAACCTGAGACCGGCGGCGGAGTACCATGGGCTGCGCGCCTCGGCACGCGCGCGGCAACAAGCCGATTGGCTCGTCGGCTTAAACGCAACTCGGGTGCAAACGATCAAGGCTCGCTTTGCCGGGCGTGAAGGTGTCTACTCGCTCGGGCGTGTGCAGACGCCGACGCTTGCGCTAATCGTCGAGCGGGACCGCGAGATCGCGAACTTCGTGCCGACCACGTACTACGAAGTTCTTGCTTTCTTTCAAACAGCCGCCGGGGAGTACCGCGGCGTGTGGACGGGCAGCGCCGGCAGTCGCTTCGAGCGTAGAGAGCAGGCCGAGGCGATTGCCTCGAAGGTTGAAGGCAAGCAGGGAAGAATAGAGCGTGTCGAACGTAAAGCCACTAAAGAACGCCCGCCGCTGCTGTACGACTTAACGGCTTTGCAGCGCGCCGCCAACGCACGCCATTCGTTCTCTGCAGCGCACACCCTCGAACTTGCGCAGTCGCTTTATGAGAAGAGGTTCATTACCTACCCCCGCACCTCATCGCGCCATTTATCTTCAAGTCTAACTGGTGAACTAAAGAACCATGTCGAAGCAACGAGCATCGGACCGTACGTAGGTTTCGTGGCAGCCATCCTCGCCAAAGGAAAGCTCAAGCTCACCAGCCGTCACGTTGACGACAAGAAGGTAACGGACCATCACGCCATCATCCCTACTAAGCAGCGCATCGAAGGCAGTGGGCTCTCTGCCGATGAGAAGCGTATTTACGACCTTATCACGCGCCGCTTCCTCGCGGCGTTCTATGATGACGCCGAATTGGAGCGCACAACTATTACCACGCTCGTCGAGGGGGAGCGCTTCCTGACGCGGGGCACCGTGGTCCTTAAAGCCGGGTGGCGAGAGGTTGACCCGCCGGGCAGGACGGCGGCTATAGAGCGCGCGACGAACAGATCGACGGACGATGAAGAAGCGGAAGACGCCGAGTTGCCGCGGGTCGGGAAGGATGACTCTGCTCGAACGGTGAAGGCTGAGGCCGTCGAGAAGCAGACGAAAGCGCCGCCGCGTCACACGGAAGCGAGCCTGCTCGGCGCAATGGAGACAGCGGGCAAGAAGGTCGAAGACGAAGAACTGCGGTTGGCGATGAAGGACGCTGGGCTGGGCACACCGGCGACCCGTGCCGGGATCATCGAGACGCTGCTCAAGCGTGAGTACATCACGCGCGACAAGAAATTATTGATCGCGACTAACAAGGGCATCGCGCTGATCAAGATGCTGCCATCCACGCTGTTGAAGTCGGCTGAGCTGACCGGGATGTGGGAGCGAAAACTCGCGCGGATGGCGCGGGGCGACTACCCGCCTGACGTTTTTATGAGCGAAGTCAAACAGATGACTGCTGAACTTGTTACACAGATCAGCCGTGCCCCGCTAGAACAGGTACAGTCCGGAAGCAGCAACGGGCGCAAGGAGACTGTACGACCCGACGGCGCGCTCGACTGTCCGAAATGCAAGCGCGAGAACCTGACGGGTTTTCTCGTCGAGCGTTCCGGGGCGAATGGCAAGTTCCTCGTCTGTTCGAGTGGCAGAGAGGCATGTGGCTTCTTGAGCGATGTGCCGAAAAACGCTCGCCAGCGCAAAGCCATGTTGCAGACTGCTTGCCCTGCGTGCCGTGGCGCGATGCGGCTGCGACTGCCGCGGGAGAAAGGCAAGCGAGCACACCTCTCATGTGTAAAGCATCCGGAGTGTGCGGGCCGACGCTGGTTCAATGAGCAGGGAGTGTTGGAGGAGCCTGAGGCTCCAAAGGAGACTGGTCCGCAATGCCCGCAGTGTGGAACGACGACGGTCAAGCGAGGTCCTTTCAGTTCCGGCAACCACTTCTGGGCGTGTCCGCGGTGGCGGAGCGACGGGGGAGGATGCACGGCCAAGCCGATCTGGATCAACAAGGCAAAAGCATCTTTATAGCGTGGATACAGCGAAGTGGGCTTGCTCAATAGCCGATTAAGGACCTCGGCTATTGAGGGTTGATGTCGACTCGAATTCGGGATGGTAATGACACTCGAACGGGATGCCCTCCGGAAGCAGCCGATACAGCAAGCCATAAGAAGCCCCCTCCGCGACAATGATTTTCTCGAACAGCGGCTTCATAGTACCGCTTTAACCATCCTGTAGAAGATCAAAGCCTGAAAAGTATCAGTATCGGCCATGTCGGGTCAGTTTTGAGGTGGGAAGCTTTGCTATATTTTGCGCATATGCATTTCCGAACTTGAGGCTGGAGGAAACAACAATGAGTGAAGCGCAAGCCGCATATGATCATGAGGGTAATAAATCTCTCGCTTTCGAGGTACAGCTAAGGGACATCCGCAAGAAACTGCCACTTCGTGTTTTGTCTGACGATGATTGGAGACATTGGACGACTTGGGGGTATGTCATTGTTCCAAATGCCGTTCCACCGGAGCATGTTGAAAGATTGAAGGGACTGCT
>JACCTF010001008.1 GCA_013812565.1 Pyrinomonadaceae bacterium
CATCAGCACAAAGGAAATAATGAACTCCGCGATAAACGCCACCGCGACGCCGGCTTCCTTCGGTATCGTCACGACGTAGTTGACTTCCGGCGCTTCGAGCATTGCGCCCAACGTCAACCACGAGAGAACGACGCCCGCCGTGCGCCGATAAATTGTGCGACCGCATAAAAAGCGGCATCCCACACTTTGATTTTGCCGAGCCGGTAAAAAGCCAGCGTCACGGATGGATTGATGTGCGCCCCGGAACGTTTTCCCCACGGGGAAAGCATCACCCCCAGCGCCGTCAAGCCCATTCCGAGTCCCATCAACAGATTGGCTGGAAACGTGCCGCTGATGTGCAGCGGCGATGCCGGAGCAAAAATGAACGCGGCGCACACACACGCCGCAAGCATAAACATCCCGAGTCCCCACGCCTCGATTAAATACTCCGGCCAATGATGCTTCAGCGATTCAAGCATTTTAGACATCCGCCATTTGCACAATCTGCAACTGACTGCGCCTGTCTCAACTTACCGCATGTTCTCGCCTATAATGTAACGGGCTAGCTCTGCTGAAATCTTCGCGGCATTACCCCCGCCCGCTCCGCCATGCTTGACGAATGTTGCGACCGTGAATCGTGCTTTCCCTTGCGGATCGAAAATCAGTCCCGCAAACCATCCGTCCGATTCTGGCCCGATTGGCACTGGACCCGGACCACTGCCAGTTTTGCCGCCGATTTGCCAGCCAGTGGCAGCCAGCATCCGGGCAATAATTTTCGCCGTGCCGCGCTGAACTGTGTCACGCATCGCAGACTGAAGCCGGAGTGCCGTGCTTTCCTGCATCACGCGGATTGGATTCCCGGATTGCTGACACGACTGACGCAGATTCTTGCTCGAAGGTGTGAGCTGCTCTTCCCGTGCTACAGGGGATAACAGCATACCGCCATTGCCGACGGCTTGCAGAAAACGTGAAACGTGCAATCCCGTCACCATCATATTGGTTTCACCGATAGACAGTGTATCTGCCCATTCCGAATCTTTCGTCTCATCGCTTAGCGAAGCGTATGCCGGAGCAGGTATCAGGCGCACTCGCCAAGTCGGAGCGAGTTCAGCCCAAAACATATCATCTCGCGGCGAATCGACTCGCTGACTGAATCCATAACGCTTGAAGTCCCTGAGTACCGTTTCTGTCCCGACTGCCCTGCGAAGAGCGACCGCCATTTGCTTTCCGGCGGAATCGCTTCCGCCAACGAGCATTTCGTGAACCGACACACGCGCCCTATAGGCAGGATTCTGTGCGCTCGCTGTCCCTCTCGTGCTGTCGAAACTGGAATCGGGCTGTCGGTTATCCCACCAAGATGCAGAGAGCAAAAGCTTGGAGAGAGAAAGTGGCAACACGGGTGTGATGACATCCAACTTTGATGGCTGGGATGCCGCAAAAGCGACGAGTGCTCCCGTGCGTACATCTTGAACTACGGTGATCGCTTCAAGGTGGCTTGCGCTCATCATCTCAAGTGCGCGCTTATTCGCAGCGCTGCACACGGCACGCTGCGCTAGTGCATTAGCACAGGGCGAAGCGGCTGAACCGGTTTCATTCCCTTTAGAAAGCAGCGTTGGTGCGGGAAAGGAATTTTGCTCCTCCCCCGCCGTCGCACGAAAAGAAGACCGCACGACATTCGCAGCCCAAACTAACAACAGAGCAATTATTATCGTCAGAGGTGCTAATACGCTCCAAAATTTTCTGAGCACTGAATCCTCTCTTTGGTTAAGCCCAACTCAGCCACCTAACACGGCTTACATCGCTTCCTTCCCCGCAGCGCGGCACAAACCACGCCGGCGATGCCGACTCCGGCGAGCGCGAGCCAGCCGCGATTCATGTTCGCCCACAACTGCGGGCTGGAGTCGGACGCGCGTTCGTCGAAGATGCCGTGCGCGCCGTGATCGCCCGCGACCGGCTCCCAGAGATTATTCGGACGATTCGGATCAATCGGCTCGTCAGTCTGCTGCGATTCGTAGCCTTGCGAGCCGAGGTAGTAATCGCCTAACCCCGGCGCTACACGGTTGCCGTAGATCGCCACGACCGTCGGCATTCCGACGCTCATCTCGCGCCGCTGAT
>JACCTF010001011.1 GCA_013812565.1 Pyrinomonadaceae bacterium
GCCCGTGAGCGTGGCTGAAGCCGGAGAGACTTCGGGAAGCGTCGTTTTCTTTGTCGCGCGGGGGCGTTTGGTGTTCATCGCGCGGCATTCTACCGAACAGTTTGACAACTGGGAAGAAACAGTAAGGCAAAGCAAACAGTGAGGGACATGATGAGGAATTTATGGCAAGACATGCGTTACGGGATGCGGACGTTGTGGAAGAATCCCGGCTTCACGCTGGTGGCGGTGTTCGCTCTGGCTTTAGGGATCGGCGCGAATACGACGATCTTCAGTGCGATCAATTCGCTGCTGTTGCATCCGTTCTCGTTCCGCGATGCAGACCGCATCATGGCGATTTGGGAGAGTAATCCGCAGGCCGGGTTCAAGCGTGGATCGGTTGCAACCGCTAACTTCCTCGACATGAGAAGTCAGAATACGGTGTTTGAATCTATCGCGGCATTTACCGGAAGGTCGTTCAATCTCACGGAGGGCGACAAACCGGAGCGCATCGAAGGCGCAGGCGTGTCGCCGCAATTCTTCTCTGCGCTCGGCGTGGAAGCGGCGGCGGGCCGCACGTTCTTGCCGGAAGAAGAACAGGCGGGACGCGATGCCGTGGCTGTCATAAGCGACTCGTTGTGGCAACGGCGCTTTGGTCGGGATCAAGGGATCGTTGGGCGTGTGGTTCCGATCAATAATCGCAGCTTTACGATTGTCGGGGTGATGCCTGTAGATTTCGATTTCCCACGCGGCGGCGTTGAGATGTGGTCGCCATTCGTCTTCGATAATGATGATATGACAGATCGCGCTTCGCATTACCTGCGGGTGATTGCGCGGCTCAACCCACAAGTCACGATGGAGCAGGCGCAGAGTGACATCAACAATCTTATGCGCCGCCTCGCCGAGCAGTATCCGGAGACGAATGCCGGGAGAGGCGTTCTTATTGAGACCTTGCGCGAAGCGAACACGGGCGGGCCGCGCCCCTATCTTCTGATCGCGCTCGGAGCCGTGGGCTTTGTGCTTCTCATCGCGTGCGCTAACGTCGCCAATCTGTTGTTGCTGCGCGCGGCGGCAAGACAGAAAGAGATAGCGATTCGCGCGGCGCTTGGCGCGAGCCGGTGGCAGCTCATGCGGCAGATGTTGACGGAGAGCGTGCTGCTCGCTCTGCTCGGCGGAAGTCTCGGTCTGCTGTTGTCCGTGTGGGCTATTGATTCCATCCGGGCGGGGATGCCGCCGAACTTCGCGAGACTCATTAGCGGTTGGAAAAACCTGGGGATTGATTGGAACGTGTTCGGCTTCACGCTGCTCATCTCGCTCGCAACCGGAATCATTTTCGGCCTCGTGCCCGCGCTCCTCGCGTCGAAAACGAATCTCAATGAAGCATTGAAAGAAGGCGGGCGCAGTTCAACCGAAGGCCGCAGTCGCAACCGCACGCGAAGCTTGCTGGTGATCATGGAGGTTGCGCTGTCGCTGGTGCTCTTGGTCGGCGCGGGTCTGATGGTGCGAAGTTTCCTGCGCATGATGGATACGAATCCCGGCTTCGAGGCGAGCAACGTGCTGACGATGGAGATTGCTCTGCCGCGCGCGAAATACTCCGAAGATCAACAGCGCCGGAGTTTTTTTAGGCAATTGTCGCAGCGCATCGAAGCTTTGCCCGGCGTAACTGCCGCTGGTCTTGTTAGTCAAATCCCGCTCGGCTTTGACGATTCCGATACTTACTTCTCAGTTGAGGGGCGACCCAAACCCGAGCCGGGTAACCGGCCGCTTGCAGACTTTCGCATCATCAGTGCTGACTACTTCGGCGCGATGCGCATCCCGCTGCGGACAGGGCGCACTTTCACAGAGCGCGACGCACCTGACGCTCCGCCGGTTGCAATCATCAGCCAAGCGATGGCGCGTGGGGTCTTTCCTAATGAAGAACCGCTCGGCAAACGTCTGTATGTGGGCGACGGTGAGCAAGCGCGCGAGATCGTCGGCGTGGTTGGAGATATTAGACATGAACCCTTTAGCGATGACGTGACCAAGCAGACGGAGCCGACACTTTATGTGCCGCATGCGCAGATTCCTCGCGGATCAATGGTCGTTGTCATTCGCTCGGGAGCGAGCGACCCGACGCAGATGACCGCTGCCGTGCAAAACGAGGTGCAGGCGGTAGACAAAGATCAGCCGATCTATAACATTCGAACGATGCCGCAGATCATCGCTGAATCGATGTCGCCGCAGCGCGTCTCGGCTTTCTTGTTCGCAGGCTTTGCCTTGATCGCGTTGGTGCTCGCAAGCGTAGGAATCTATGCCGTCGTTTCCTATTCAGTGGCCCAGCGCACGCATGAGATCGGCATTCGCATGGCCCTCGGCGCGCAGGCGAGCGACATCTTCCGTTTAGTCGTCGGTCAAGGCATGAAGTTAATCTTGATCGGCATCACTCTCGGCATGATCGCCGCCTTTGCCGTCACACGTTTGATGGCGAGCATACTCTACGGCGTCAGCGCAACTGACTTTGTGACCTTTGCGGCGATCTCGTTGCTGCTTTCCGTCGTGGCGCTTGTCGCTTGTTACATCCCCGCGCGCCAGGCCACGAAGGTTGACCCCATGGTCGCGCTCCGGTACGAATAAAGAATTGATGAGTGACGAGTCAAAATATTGCTCTACGCATCACGCATCACTACTCATGGAGATACAATGATCAAATTACAAAATCTTGAGAAGGCATACGAATCGGGTGCAGGCAAAACGTTTGTGCTGCGGCGCATTAGCATGGACATCCGCGAGGGCGAGTTCGTCTCGATCATGGGGCCATCGGGGTCTGGGAAGTCAACGCTTCTGAGCATCCTCGGAATGCTTGACGGCACGTGGACGGGCGAATACTTCTTTGAAGAGACGGCGGTTCATAAAGCCAATCCGAAGCAGCGGGCGGCGCTTCATAAACAGTACATGGGGTTTGTGTTTCAAAGCTACCACCTGCTGGATAACCTCACGGTGCAGGAGAACCTCGACATCCCGCTCTCATACCGCGACATTAACAAGCGCGAACGCGAGAGCATAGTCGCCGACATCCTCGACCGTTTTCAGATTGTCGGCAAAAAAGATTTGTACCCGAATCAACTCTCCGGCGGCCAGCAACAACTCGTGGCCGTCGCGCGCGCTGTAATCGCCAGCCCGAAGTTAGTCTTAGCCGACGAGCCGACCGGCAACCTGCATTCAAGTCAGGGCAAAGAGATCATGGAACTGTTCAAGCGTCTGAATAATGAGGGGACAACCATCATCCAGGTTACTCACTCGGAGCAGAACGCCGCTTATGGAAACAGAGTTGTGCAACTCGCGGACGGATGGATCGCCAATCAAAGCTAAGACAGGCACATCACTTCGCCTTTGGCGTGCGCGACCAACCGGAGGAAGCGGCAAAGCATCTATTAGCCTTCTTGACTGAAGAATGACGTAAAACTTTTTCGTTTAAGGGGCGGTTGTTAAAGATGCAAAAGTTCTTCCGAACTCCTGGTGTAATGTCTGTTCTGCTCGGCAATATGCTGCTCGCCTTTACGGCAACTTCCGCCTGCGCGCGTGAGCGTGAAACCCGCGCCGGTGAAACTGGAGTTCTCAACCGGCAGGTCACTGTCGGCGAAACCTCATACGGCTACCAAGTCTTCGTTCCGTCCAACAATTCACCGAACAAGAAGTTGCCGGTGATTCTCTTTCTCCACGGCATCGGTCAGCGCGGTGAAGCAGGCATCGTGCCGACGGAGGGCGCGGCCGGTGCGCTGGTCCAAAGTTATCTTGAGCGCGTGCCCGCAATCGTTGTGCTGCCGCAGTGTCGCAAAGGCGTTTACTGGTCTGATCCGCAGATGGAGGCGCAAGCCATTAGAGCGCTGGATCAATCGGTGGCGGATTTTGGCGGTGATCCCGCGCGGGTATACCTGACCGGAGTCTCGATGGGAGGTTATGGTGCGTGGCATTTAGCCGCCGGGCATCCGGGCAAGTTCGCCGCGCTGGTTCCGGTATGCGGCGGTAGCCCGCTTCGTTCCGCTGATCGGTATTCGGCCATCGCAAGCAAGATCGGACGAACGCCGACGTGGGTCTTTCACGGAAGCGACGACCGGGTGGTGCCGGTCAGTGAATCGCGCCGCATGGCCGAAGCATTGAAGGCCGCTGGCGGCAATGTTCGTTACACAGAGTACGAGGGCGCAGGCCATAACGTATGGAACCGTGCTTACACCGAGCCTGACTTTCTTTCGTGGCTGCTCGCACAGCGTCTTCATAGATAGCGCGATAGTTTGGTAAGGGAAGGGGCCGTGTGAACACAAACCCCAGGCGGGTTCGGCAGCGACAATCAATCTTCTGTTTGCTACGTGGATGAAGAACAACGCTGCGGTTAAGATGCTGGGTGAGAGCGAAGCGATCAGCAAGTCAGGTGCAATCGCTTATTCGGCGGCGCTGGTGCCATAAGCTTTACGTTCGGGCAAACCGTACTCGTGTCTCCGTGACTACCACAAATCGATCACTCAGCTTGTCTGCATATCCTTCAAACAATCGTCGGAGAACTTGAATCTTATGAGCTGCGCGTTCATCTTCAAGACGCATAAAGATAACTCCTCGGTGCGGTCGCCTTTCCCGGTATACTTTCTCCCCAAAGTCTTTGTCGTTAGTAACCAAAATCCAACTCTCAGCAAATGCTTTCCGAATTATGTCGTCATCCTCCATCCCGCGTGCTTCTTCATACACACAGAATACTTCGTGAGTTTGCTCGCGTAACCACTGAGCTACCTTTGGACCTGTGCATTCGTCCACGAGAAGGCGCATCTACGCGGTTTCCATCGTCAGCGGCATAAAATCTGTATCTCTCAACGACTTTGTAGCAAACAGAATACATGCCTGAATGTCTTCAGGTGTCAGTCCTTCATATTCTCCTAAGATTTCAGATGTCGTTGCGCCATGTGCGAGAAGATTAAGGATATACTCGACGGTCAACCGAGTTCCTCGAACAACAGGTTTCCCGACCATGACTTTAGGATTAAGAGTGATTCTTTCAAGTAGTTGCTGGTCATTCACGGCTTTGAATCTCCTGTATCTGATCACACACTTGATCCTAATTCTCACACAAACGTTTCGCCACTAGAAGACGCCGAACGCTGCGGTTAAGGTGCTGGGTAAGAGCGAAGCAAAGCAAGAGGCATCTTCAACCGCTTGTTAGCTGCTCACTACGATACTTTCCGCTCACGCCACCTTCTTCAGCATTCTGCAACCCACCAGAGAGGAAATAGTTAACAATGGTTTACAAGGGTGTCTCATCTTGTGCAGCAATGTCTCAATGAAATGCAAAATTGTGAACGCGCTTCCTACGCATCCGTGCCCATCTTCGGCACCTTGGATGTCGCCGTCGCTTGTTGCACGTCGAGCATCAATGCTTCCTGGACCAGCCGCCGCTGCTCCAGTTCGTGAATCGTGTATGACCCCGTCGCCGGGCTGGCCGACGGCGAGCGCCCGACGTAGCGCGGACGCTCACAGTTGGGTAGCAGGTTCATCAAGCGCGGCTCAACGAATGTCCAGCCGCCCATGTTCCGCGGTTCCTCCTGCGTCCAAACTACTTCCTGCGCATTCGGGTAGGTAGCCATCAACTCCCGCAAGCGAACTTCGGGGAACGGGTAGAATTGTTCAAGTCGGAGGATTGCGCTGCGCCCGTCACCGGCCTTGCGGCGCGCTTCGTCTAAGTCGTAATAGACCTTGCCGCTGCACAGGACGATCCGCTCAACCGCTTCGCGCTTCGTCACCACGGTGTCGTCAATCAGCGGAATGAAACCGCCGCTCGTCAATTGGTTAACGGTCGAAGTGGCGGCTGGAAGACGCAGCAAGCTCTTCGGCGTCATCACAATGAGCGGACGCGCCGTAACATCCTGCCGGACTTGTCGGCGGAGCAGGTGGAAATACTGCGCAGGGCTAGTCGGGTAGCACACATAAAGATTGTTCTCCGCACAAAGTTGCAGGTAGCGTTCAAGGCGTGCGCTCGAATGCTCCGGCCCCTGACCCTCGTAGCCGTGCGGCAGCAGCATGGCGAGCCGCGAAGATTGCTTCCACTTGTCCGGGCCGGAAGAGATGAACTGGTCAACGATCACCTGCGCGCCGTTGCCGAAGTCGCCGAACTGAGCTTCCCACATGATGAGCGCGTTCTGCGCGACCACCGAATAACCGTACTCGAAGCCGAGCACGCCAAGCTCTGAGAGCGAACTGTCAT
>JACCTF010001018.1 GCA_013812565.1 Pyrinomonadaceae bacterium
TAGCCGACGCGGCGCAGATAAGGATTGGGTTCAAGATTGTGGTAGTGCCACCACAGTTCAAGCTCCGAGCGCCAGAACCTGGGCGCATTGTAGAACTCAAACAGCCACCACACGGCGACCGAGATCACAGCGGTCAGAAGAACCTCGCTGCGATTCGATACGAGCAGCGAACGTCCCTTGAATTTATAGACAAGCGCATCAACAAAGAGGATGTACCCGGTCCATACAATAGGCGTGAACCAACGACCTACCAGATCGTTGCCTCCGAACAGCAGCGCTTCTGCCAAAATTATTATGCCAAGCCCGGCGTAGCCATGTGCCGCCAACCCTGTTCGTCTCCTCGGTTCATTCATGTTCATCGCTTTATCCTATTGCACACGCAAACCGTAGAGCAAAGCCACCGCGAACAGCTTTCGCTTCCTCCGCTTTCTCTCCGGTCTCAGCGACCTCTGTGTTAAATGCTCGCGTCCCATATGCTCATGTGAAAGCAGGTTAAGCTCGCGCGTTCCCTCTGCTCAAGCGAACTTTGTGTGCGCTCCAAATCGTATGCGTAATCACCGCAGAGATGATGATTGCTCCTCCCGCAATTGCCCACTGAGAAGGACGCTCGCCAAGGAAGATGAAGACCCATAAGGGATTCAGCACCGGCTCGAGATAGGCGACGATCCCGGCATCAACCGCCCGGCTCCCGCGCGCAATACCGAGCGTGAAGAGCACGTAAGCCACGCCGACTTGAAATATCCCGAGGAAGAGCACGGCGCACACGTTCTGCCAAGTGAGATTATCGATGCCGCCGGCGACAAACGCCGGAGCAGTCACGAGGGCGAGCAACAAGTTTCCATAAATCACGGAAGAAGCTCGGTTCACTCTCCTTGATCGCGGATGCTTGAGCAGCAGCATGAACAACGCGAAGCCGAAGCCTGAACCAAGCGCCGCCAGGTTGCCGTTCACGTCTTGTGGCCGAAGCTCTCCGACAAAGAAGAACGACATCCCCGCCACGCAGCAAGCAACCACTCCGAGGTCGCGCACACGGAATCGTTCTCGGTACAAGAGAGGTTCGAGCAGCAGGATGTAGATCGGCGCGGTGTATTGCAAGAAGATAGCGTTGGCGGCCGTCGTCAGTTTCGTCGCCATAACAAAGAGAAGCAGCACCGCGGCGTAGATCACGGCGGAAATCGCAGTAACAGGGTTTATGCCAAACCCTTCGCGCCTGGTGAAGAATGCCACCGTTGCCGCCGCCAACAGCGAACGCCCACATGCAAGTTCAAACGCTGAGAGGCTCGATAGCTTGATAAAGAGTCCGCCGGTGCTGAACAGCACGGCGGCCGCGGCGATCAATAGTAGCGGCGAGCCAATGATGGTTTCGCTGCCCAGGTCGGCATCTTCAACAAGTTTTGATTTTTCCATTTCGCCACCGCACCACCTTTCTTGTTGCAACGTTTGCAGCAGCTTACTACACAGCAAAAGGCCGGGCGAGATGTGTTCACGCCCGACCTCTTTGTTTCGCCTTTAGCTTGCCGTCTGCGTGTTAAGCTGGTTGATAAGTGTGGAGCTTAACTCGAACGACAAGGAAGATTAAGTTAGGATTTACGCTTCGCTGTCCTTACGAGCATTGCGTCGTTTGCGCACCTTCGCGGCTACACCTGCTAAGCCGGTGCTGAGCAGAAGCATAGTGGCTGGTTCGGGGATAGGTGCCGTACTAGATGTATTGTTTATGGCACCGATCACCGTTAAGGACGCTGTGGTGCCACTACTGGGGTTGATAACACCAATGTTAAATGCAAGCGATGTTCTACTGTCTCCCGGCAGGACCCCAAAAGCTGAGAGATCAATTTGAGCCACGTTCAGATTGAAGCCGCCTGCCGAGAACCCAGTAGATATTGTCTGGAACGTGAGTGTAGTCCCATCAATTGTTAATTGAAACAGATCTGCAATTCCCAGTTCAAACACAGCGAGGTCATTGCCCGCAAGGTTGATGACGGCATTATTTGTGAAACTCACCGTTAGATCACAATTCCCGCCGCTGCAGAATGTAAAGTCATTGGGGTTGCTACCTACCAGGGCGTCCTCTACGCTTGATGCTCCACCCCCAAACGAAAAAGAACCCACGGAAGAATCGAGCTGATCTATGAACGCGGTATCGTCAAAGGTGATACCGCCGACAACGACTGGTGCAGCTTGGATCACATCGACCGAACATAAACACAAAACGAGGAAAGTAAACGATGTAAAAATCGTCTTATATGAAGGGGACATAGTTACTCCTTTGTTGAGAGATGCTGAGCCGCACCCTCGCATCAAAATTACAGGGGAAGGCTAACAGACCGTAGCAAACGTTAAACTACCGGGGCCAGCCGTTAATTGCAGTCATTAAGAGTCGTGAGGGCATTGGTGCCATCAGCGGTAATTCTTGCGTGCATCAACCTGACGCACGCTGTGGCACACTCATCCTTCGCTCATCCGCCTTTTACTCTGTTTTTAACTACACAGTTTGTAAAATACGAACTAAAGCTGATTTCCTGTAAAAAGCCTCTCCCGTTGCTACAGATGACCGATACTCAGTTGATGGCGCGGCGGTATGTCGGGTAGCAGGATGATGTTGCCATAGCCCGCAGCTTTCGGAGTAAAATGGCTTGGCATCCACCCGAAGCGCCTATGCACGTTTTGATTCGGGGTTTTAACCGCGGTGCCGTTTTCGGAGATGCATCCGGCATAATGCGACAAAGCATCTAAGCCTTGAACTTAGAAGCTTGTGACTTGAGCAGTCAATTTTCACCAACTATCACAAAGGAACTTTTCCATGAGCCAATTCGATCCTCGAAATCAACGTTACACACAACCTCAACAGTGGCCGCCGGCAGAGCGGTGGGACAATTTGCAAGCGCAGGCGCAGACCGCCGCCGAAGCGAGCGTTGCCGAACGCATGGGCTTCGTCCGCAAAGTGTATGCGCTCTTTTTCGTTGCCACACTCTTTGCCGTCGGCGGCGTGGCGCTCGGGTTAAGCTTTCCGCCGGTGCTCAGTTTTGCCTTTCAGCACCCGTGGATCATGTTGTTTGTCATGCTCGGAGGCGTAATGGGCGCACAGGCCGTGCGGCATGTGCCGGGCGTTAACCTCGCGGCGCTCTTCGGCTTCACGACCTTGACCGGCGTTGTGATCTCGCCGCTGATGTACATCGTCGGGCGAGACAATCCTTCTTCTATTCTTCAGGCGGGAGTATTGACCATCGGCATCTTCGGCGGCTTAACAGCGTATGTGTTCATCTCGAAGAAAGACTTCAGCTTCTTGCGCGGGATGGTCACAACCGGATTGATCGTCATTGTAGTCGCCGCTCTCTTG
>JACCTF010001036.1 GCA_013812565.1 Pyrinomonadaceae bacterium
AAAGAGAAGGGCGATGTGCAGACGGTGGCCGTTAACGACATCTATGAGAAATACAAACAGCGCGCCCGCGAGATGACCGGCGTTGACGAGAAATCGGTTTACCACGATTACAACGAACTGTGTGAACGTAAAGACATCGACGTTGTGGTTATCTCTTCGCCCGACCACTGGCATCACATGCACGCGATGGCCGCCCTCAAGAACGGTAAAGATGTTTACCTTGAGAAGCCGATGACTTATACGATTGAAGAAGCGCGTGATGTCGCCGAGGCGACGCGTGCCGGAAAGCGTGTTCTTCAGGTCGGCAGCCAGTACACCTCAATGGATCACTTTCACAAAGCCCGCAAGGCGATTCAAGATGGATTGATCGGCAAGGTTGTATGGGCCTCTGGTGGCTTCGGTCGCAACCGCAACAAGGGCGGCGAGTGGAACTATAAGATTGACCCGGAAGCCAACGAGAAGAATCTTGATTGGAAAGCTTTTCTTGGCCCAGCCCCGAAGCGCCCCTATGACCCTGAGCGCTACTTCCGCTGGCGCAAATACTGGGACTATTCGGGCGGCATCGCGACAGACCTTTTTTACCACACCGTCTCGCCTTTACTGCTCGCGATTGGTCCAGAGTTTCCAGTGCGCGTCATGTCCTCCGGCGGCATCTATGTGCAGAAGGATCGCGAGGTGCCGGACACCTTCTTTATGAACACTGATTACCCGAACTGGACGATGCAACTCGCGTGCTCGGTCGGCAGCGGCATTGGCGCGCCGCTTGTCATCCACGGTTCGGAAGGCACCATCATGATCGGGCAGAACAGCGAGAACTTGAGCAACGCAACGATTGAAGTGATTCCTGATCGAGAGTTCGCCGAAGACTTCAAGAAGAAGACCGGTCAGGAGAAACTCGCTATCGACGTTTCACTTTCGCCACGCGGTTCGCATCCGCACATGGACAACTTCCTCGATTCAGTGCGTAGTCGGCAAGACCCGAATCTTCCGGCAGAGTTGGGTTACAAAGCGATGGCCGCGATTCGTATGGGAGTCGATTCATATCGCAAACAGGATGTGATGTACTTCGATGCCAAACGCCAGAAGGCTTCGACGAAACCTTTGGCAAAGGCGTGAGGCTGCACCGGATGGCGGGTCGCGGTTTTCTCGGTTGGGTGTAGGGCAAGGGGGATTGCACCACAGAGACACGGAGCAAAGCCACAGAGTTTCACAGAGAAGAATACTCAATTCCTCTGTGGTGCTCTGTGCCGCCTCTGTGTCTCTGTGGTGAAGTTGCGCTTAGTATGAACTTATTAACCCTAGATTGCTCAACCAGAGTCGCTTTAGGAATCACTATTCATCATGAACGGAGATGATCATGAAATCTAAGCTGAGTATGTGGAGACGGAGCTTTGCCATTGTTCTTGCTGTAAGCGTGCTGTCTGTTTCATTACCTGTACGCGTCGATGCTCAGACGACGTACCAACCTACGCCAGCGAACCTTGAAGCGAGGCGCTGGTTTCAAGATGCTAAGTTCGGATTGTTTGTTCACTGGGGCGTCTATAGCGTTTTGAGCGATGGCGAGTGGGTAATGAACAATCGCAAGATTCCGGCGGTCGATTATGAACTGCTTCCCGCGCAGTTTAACCCGACG
This sequence comes from Pyrinomonadaceae bacterium, assembly GCA_013812565.1. Classification (GTDB taxonomy): domain Bacteria; phylum Acidobacteriota; class Blastocatellia; order Pyrinomonadales; family Pyrinomonadaceae; genus JACCTF01. The sequence goes on from JACCTF010001036.1 coordinate 1,634, forward strand.
GAGTTTGATCCTACCGAATGGGTCGCGATGGTGAAGGCCGCTGGGATGAAGTACATCACCATCACCAGCAAGCATCACGACGGCTTTGCGATGTTCGATTCTAAAGTCTCCGACTGGGATATCATCGACCGCACGCCATATAAAAAGGACGTGCTCAAGCTGCTCGCCGATGAATGTCACAAGCAGGGGATCAAACTGTTTTTCTACCACTCACATCTTGATTGGCATCACCCGGATTACTATCCACGCGGACGCACCGGCAATGATGCGGGCCGTCCCAGCAAAGGCGAGTGGTACAAATATCTCGACTACATGGACGCGCAGCTTAAAGAGCTTCTGACCAATTACGGCGAGATCGGCGGCATCTGGTTCGACGGCTGGTGGGATCGTCCGCAAGCCGACTGGCGGCTGGAGAAAACATACAAGCTGATTCACGATCTGCAACCGCACGCGCTCATCGGCAATAATCACCACCGCAAACCATTTCCCGGCGAAGACTTTCAAATGTTTGAGAAAGACCTTCCCGGCAAAAACACCGCCGGGTTTAACGCAGAATCGCAAATCGGCGATTTGCCTTTAGAAACCTGCGAGACGATGAACAATGCGTGGGGCTTCAACTTGATGGACAAGAAGTTCAAGTCAACGCGCGATCTTGTTCATTACCTGGTGCGCGCCGCCGGAAGCAACGCGAACTTTCTACTGAACGTCGGTCCGATGTCGAACGGCAAAATCCAACCCGAATTTGTCGCGCACCTGCGCGAGGTGGGCAAGTGGATGGAGAAGAACGGCGAAAGCATTTACGGCACACGCGGCGGCCCCGTCACATCGCGCCCCTGGGGCGTGACAACCCGCAAAGACAATAAAGTGTATGTGCACGTCCTCGATTGGCAAGATTCGGTGCTGGCCCTGCCGCCCATGACGCAGCAAGTCAAACAAGCAACCCTTTTCAAAGATGGAAGTCGTGTCGAATTCACCGCGACCAACGACAGCGTGCTGCTCAAACTTCCACAGCCCTCTGCCGACGAGTACGACCGCATCATCGTGCTCACAGTAAGTGACAAGTAAACAGTGACAACTGACAATGTAAAGCCTGTTCTTACTTCTCACTCGTCACTATTTACATCCTCATGTCCATTGGCGGAAGAACGTGTTGTCTTCCCAGACGGGAGCGGTGCGTCGTTCGAGTGCGGCCAGTTCTGTTGCGGCAAGTGGTCTGAAGTTGCGTGCGGCTTCGACGTTGCGTTCGAGTTGGGCGGGATCTTCGGCGGCGATGATGCAGGTGTGGACGCCGGGCTG
>JACCTF010001094.1 GCA_013812565.1 Pyrinomonadaceae bacterium
AGCAGGTGATACTTCTCAATGCCGGTCTTCTCAATCAAACGCTCCCTGAGATATTTGCGAAAGCTGGCCGGATGCGTGATCGGAAGATTCACATATTCATCCAGGTGAAACAGCTCAACACGCTGCCAATCAATGTCAGACATCTCAGTCAACGCATTCAAGAACTCGAACTGCGAAGCTCCGGTTGCCGCAATAATGCGCGCCGTGCCTTTTTGCGCAACGGCCCGGCGAATCGCGGCGGCCGCCTGTAAAGCAGCCTCTTTACCCAACGCGGTTTTGTCATCAAAGACTTTTACATTCATGGTCAAAGCTCCTCCCCTTCATCCTTTCTTAAATCGTTCCCCGCAACGTAGAACGTAGTAGGCTTGCCCAATTCGTTCCGCTTCACATGCGAACAGATCGGGTGATGCGGTGTTGAAGGTGAACATATCGTAGTGACACGGAATCATCAATCGCGCTTCAACGGCTTTCGCAAGTCTGGCTGCTTCGCGGCCGTCGAAGTTTCCCGCGACGCGGCGTTCGGGAGCGCGTCCGTTGATGGGAAGGAGCGCCACGTCGATTCCACTCGTCTCGGTTGTGGCTCGTAGGCGCTCGATCAATCCATCGTAGATCATGCAGTCGCCGCTATGGTAAATAGTCCATGAACCGAAGCGCACGACGTAGCCGAGGAACTTGTGTCGCCCCGCTTCGTCTTGTTCGAGTGTGTCGTGAGCGGAAGCAATGCCTGTGATCTGGAAGCCGCCCGCGCTTGCAGTCGTGCCATCATCGACGCCGATGGGTTCTGTCTCGTCAATCTGCAAACGGTCAGCCACGAATGCTCGATTGGCTTCTGGTATCACCAACTTCATCTTTGGATTAACGCTGAGGAGCGGTTTAAGCGTCTCCGCGTCAAGGTGATCCGTGTGATTGTGACTGGATGTAACAACGTCGATGAAGTTCAATTGCTCCGGCGCAACCACGCGTCCTGTCATGCGCACGTGCGGCTTGTCCGTGGCGGCGTATTTTTTCGTCAGCGAATCTGACAGATAAGGATCAAGCAGCAGATGCCTGTTACTCCATTGTACGAGAAAGCCGCTCTGGCCGAGCCACCACAAATTAAAAGCATCTGATTCGCTTGCGTCACGGCCCGCCGCACGAACGTCCGCTAGAAAGGTTTCGTCACACTGCACGGGTTCAATCATGCTTTCAACATGCTTCCCTGCTCTTCGCGAACTCTCCTGACGCCCTCAACCATGTTCTTTAACTTCTGGCGTGACGCCCAGCGCGCCGTCTGACTCAACCCGCAATCAGGGGCAAACGACAGACGCTCCGCTGCCGCATACCGCAAACACAAGCGCACACGAGCAACAACATCATCCGCCGTTTCGATGTAATAACTCTTCACGTCGATAATGCCGACGGCGACGTCTCTACGCTCGGCGATCTGTTCGATGATTTCGATTTCCGCAAACTCGCGGTTAGCCATCTCGACATGGAGTTCATCAACGTTCATCTCCAAAAAAGCCGGGAACATCGCCCTGTAACGACGCAATCCAACCGGGTGTCCTTTGTAATTGCCAAAGCAAAGATGCGTTGACAGACGACATCTGCCCGCGATTGCTTCGACCGTGCGGTTAAAAGTGTCTACCAGTCGTGCGGTGTCTTCGCGGTGCGCGTAACAGCTCATCGACGGCTCATCGACAGTAATCTCAGTGCATCCCGCTTCCACTAAAGCTTCCAGTTCGCGTCGAACAATCGGCAACAACGCTTCAGTAAGAGCGTAGCGATCCGGGTACTGCCGGTTAGGAATGAGTCGCCCGCTGAGGGTGTAAGGCCCGGGGACGCTGGCTTTCAGGGTTGGCCCAGCCGGAGCTAATCGCTTAAGCCTCTGCCATTCCTCGACAACGCCAAGCCCGCGCGGCGCACAGAGTTCGCCGGTGACGGTGTGCTTGCCACGTTGATCATGCGCGGGCGGCCCGAACCTTCGCGGCAGTGAAGTCTCTAGTTCAATCCCTTCTAGAAAACCGTAGAACGATAGATTGAAGTCTAATCTTGTCTGTTCACCATCGGTGATTACATCAAGGCCAGCCGCGACTTGATCGTTAATCGCTGCGATGACTGCATCTTCCTGCAACTCGGCGCGGTCTGCTTCGCCGAACTGCTCAAAGTGTTGACAAGCAAATTCAAGCCACCCCGGAAACGGAAGGCTTCCAACAACAGTTGTCCTTAAAGGGTGCTCTTTCATGAGCTCAAGCTCCAAAGTCCAAAACTTGAAGCGTTATTACTCGGCGTTGTGCAATCCAATGTCTGCGTAGAGTCGAGCCAAGCGGCGCGCGTGTTCGTCGTAGGCGCTTTGGAAAAGTTGTTCAGAACGTTCACTGCCAATTAGCGCGCTGGCCGTCAAAACTCTCGGCGGCTGACCGGCCTCTGTGAGTCGCGCGGCCGTTTCAGCCTTAATCGCATTGACGATCAAGCAGCCGCCGATTGTCGAGCCAGGTGCGACCCGGTTTGAAAGACCCGGTACTTCAACCATCGCATCACCGGCGGGAGCGCCCGTGTCAAGCACTACATCAGCAAAGTCTTGCAGCTTCACGCCGCGCGGATCACGGCTCGCGCTCGCTTCCGAATGCCGAAGGCTTATGATCGCGACGACTTTAATACCGCGCTTGCGGAAACCTTCGGCCATTTCAATCGGCACACGGTTGCACCCGCTCGATGATGCGACCATGGCGGAATCCTGCGAAGAAAGATCGAAGTTTCTGAGCACCTGCTCGGCTAGTCCCGTCGCGTTTTCGAGAAACATCGCCTGCCGCTGTCCATTGGCACCAACTACCAAATTGTGAAAAGAGAGCGACAGCTCAACAATTGGATTGAAGCCCGGAAACGAACCGTAACGCGGCCACATCTCCTCTACCAGTATCCGGCTGTGACCCGACCCGAAGAGATGAACCATCCGCCCAGCGAGAATCGTTTCAGCAAACCAATCTGCCGCTTGCCTTATCATCGCCGCCTGCTGCTCAACCACATCGATCAGCTCACGGCACCTCGCCAAATACTCAAGACCTGGACTCAAAGATAAACCTCATGAAAAAGATGTCAGATGTTAGTAAATGCTCTTTACTGACATCT
>JACCTF010000354.1 GCA_013812565.1 Pyrinomonadaceae bacterium
CAGAAGTTGAAGTACAGCCATACACATTGGGAGATGATCTCTCCGGGAAAGCGATGGCCACTATACGGGTCGGCTGGCACCCAGTTAGGATCGCATGCAGTCTACTTGATCCCAATGTGACAGTGCCGCTGTCAGGGCTCTCAACGCGAACGTTGCGTATGGTGACGCACTTCGGAGTTGAGGTTCTCTACTCATACTTTTAGGTCATCTTTTCCAAGGTGTTGCCTGACCCGGGCGTCAGAAGTACCAGCGCAGCTTGACGCCGAGCGTGCGCGGCTGCACCAAGCGCGTTCCGACAAAAATGGATTGAAAGTTGTACACTGCCGTCCGGTCGAACAGGTTGGTGACCTGAAATTGGGCATCCCAGTGCCGCCTGCCCTCACTGCTGCGTGCGAAGCCAATGGCGACGTCTGTAATGGTTCTGGCATCCGCGCGCGCTGGCGTCTGGTTCAGGCGCACATAGGGCAGCAGGTCGGAAAAGTCTGGATCGTTCGCGACCTCGGCAGGGTCCGAAGGATTCACCACCAGGCCGCTGTCGTGGCGGATTGTGGTGCTCGCCCAGATCCACTTCGGCGCGGTGTAGAAGATGTTCGCCTGCATGCCGAAGGTTTGGTCGTGGTCAATCACGAACGGACCGGCAGCCAACAGGTCGACCGCACCTTGACTGAGGAACAGGCCGCCAGTGAAGGGCGGCGTGGAGATCGCCCTGTAGTGGGTCATGCTCAAGGAGCCAGAAACACGCCGGATGGTCGGTATGGTCAGTCTGGCCTCGGCGCCATTGACACGGATTCTGCTCAGTGTGAGCGGAAAGATAACGCCGGTATTCAGGAAGTTATCGTTGTCCTGCTGATCCGTCGACCGCTTGTGATAGTAGGACAGGTTCACACTCGCCCTGGAAAACAGTGACTGTTGAAGGCCCACCTCAAACACGTCCTGGCGCTCCGGCCGGATGCGAACCGCCACGCGGCCCAGAGCCTCACGCACGCTCTGCGGCGCAAGCACGGCGGCCTGCTCGGAGCTGGAAAGCAGCAGGTTCTCATTGGGCGGTGTCTGATAGTTCCGGTTATACGAGGCGCGGAGCACCGTACCGCTCTCGCGCAGAAAATACGACAGACCCAGCCGCGGCTGAAACTGATAGCCGTTCACCAGAAAGCGGTAGGCGTCGTAGCGCGCCCCCAGGGCGAAAGTGAACCGGCCCGCCTTGATCGTGTCCTGGAGGTGAACTCCGTAGAAGTTGCCGCGATTTTTTTCTGAGAAGTAGAATCGCCCTCCGCCCCGGCTTAGGTCGAAGGGCAGCAGGCTTTCCCGGAAATCCTCGGACTCGGGATCGTTGTAGGACGGGTCGGTGATGCCGAAGGAAAAATCTTCGCTGAGCGGGATGTGCTGCCAGATCACGCCGCCTCGGACGGTATGAGCGCCCCTCACTACGTTGAGGTTTGCGGCGACAGTGGAGGTGGAAAGGTGCCGGGCCTGATCGGCCGTCACCGGCGTGTCGCCAGGACTGGAGAAAAGCTGAGCGATACTGGTGCGATAGGCTGCCACCATATCGAATGTCGCTGACGGGCTGAGCGTGCGCACCCAGCCAGTCCAGAAAGCGGCGTCCTGAAGAAGCTGCCGCTGGTCCTGGCCACTGGCGTGCTGCGATCGGAGGTTGGCAAGTTGAAAGGACGAGCGCCCAGCCATGCTCTGGAAGCGAAGAACATCGCGGTCGCTGATCTGGTAATCCAGCCGGGCGTACCCTCGCTCCGAGTTGCCGCCGTTCTGCAAATTGTCCAGTGACACCTGGTCCAGAAATCGATTTGACTTGACCGTGAAGACCGAGCCAAAGTAGCCCAGCCGCCCGGACTCTCCCGCCACCTGCGTGACGTTGCCCAAAGCGTCGAACCCTGCCGCGCTCACCTCCGTGCTGCCACCGAACCTGCGGCCAGTGCCGACGCCGGTCTTCGTGGTAATACTGGCCACGCCGGACACCTTGCTGCCGTACTCGGCCGGTACGTTACCGGTGAACAGTTCGATCGATTGCACAATGTTTGGCTCGAGCGAGCTTGCGAACGAGCCGGTAAGCTGGTCGTTGATTGGCAGACCGTCAATCACATAGGTCATTTGGTTGTGCGCGCCGCGCGGGTGGATGGCCCCATTGGCGTTCACCGCAAACCCAGGAAAGCTGGCGATTACGGTTTCGAGGCCGCGTGTGCCGATCGCCACAGGCATCCGTTCGATGGCGCTTAGGGACAGGGCAGTCCGGGTACCGGTCTGCGCGACATCCAGCAGCTCCGCCGTTGCTTCAACTGCCGACACATTAATCCGCTCCCGCACCGCGCCGACGTTCAGGCGGACCTCCACCTCCTGAGCGACATTATTGCGCAGCGGCACTGTGCGCCGCGCGGCCTCGAAACCAGACTTCTCCACGATCAGCAGGTAGTCGCGGAATGGAACGTTGGTGAACCTGAACTCGCCATTGCCATCGGAACGTGCCTCCGCGCGGTACGAGGTTAGAAGATTTTCGAGCCGCACGTCGGCACCCGCAACGGCGCCACCGTTCGGGTCTAGGAGTCGGCCCTTGAGGGTGGCCGTCGTTTGCGCCGCCAGCATTGCCGACATCAAGAGTAAGAGAGTACAAATCTGTGGGGTCATGAGCGTCTGCTTTAAAGTTTTATGGGAGTTACGAGGGCTTGGATCCGAACGCTTCGATTTCCTTGTCGGGGAACACAGCCGGAGAGACGGGAGGATTCAGGGTATCGAGTATTCGAAGGATCTCGAACGCGTTGCGTGGCACGGCGGCATCGTAACCGCATGCGTATCGAACCTTGTTGCTCGGATCGACCAGGAATGAAGCCCGCTGCGAGGTCTGTACTCCGACTGCTCTTGCGAGCGCGCCTTCACTATCTGTGAGCATTGGCAGGGGCCGATCGATTGCCTTTTCCCGACACTCCCGCAGGTAATGTTGCACAAAGGCGCCATCCATCATGACGCCGAGAACCTTCAGATTCCTGTGCTCGAACTGAGGACGAAGGCTTACGAAGTAGGCAAGTTCGACCGCCCACACCATCTCCGGGCTTCGGTCCAGGAACAAGTACAGCCTCCACCGTCCCGAAAAGGACGAAGCACTAACGGTTTCTAAAGTTCTGGAGGGATTGTTACGGATGCCGACCTCAAGCCGAAACTCTGGCAATTCTTGTCCTGGACTCAACATCTCCGGGTCTCCTCTGGAAAGCTGGCGCCTTAGGCTTTGCCTGGCGTTGTTTTCGCGCTTACACATTCACAGGACAAAGCCATAGTTTCAGAATCATCTTTCACTGATATTGTG
>JACCTF010001102.1 GCA_013812565.1 Pyrinomonadaceae bacterium
GGTGACAGTGCGGATGCTGCGCCATTGCTTTGCCACTCATCTGCTCGAAGCGGGCACGAACATCCGTGTCATCCAGACGCTGCTCGGGCACAGCAGCGTGAGCACTACTCAGCGCTATACCCACATCTCAGTGGGGACACTACGCGCGACTCGCAGCCCACTCGACGATCTGGCACTCGCACCTCAGACCGACATCACGGATGAGCCACGGCGCTGGGTTGGAGATCGCTGACGTCTTTCGTCAGCACGGAGCAGCGTATCGAGTGACGCATGGCGCGACGCTGTTGCCAGAGCAGCGCCGCGTGATGCGCGCTATCGAAGAGTGTCGCACCGCAGCTCTCGGCGGTCACGTTTCCGAGTGTGAGAGTTGCGGACATCGAGTAATCTCGTATAACTCATGTCGCAATCGGCATTGCCCAAAGTGTCAGTCGTTGGCTAGCGCACACTGGCTAACCAAGCAGAAGACCGCTCTGCTGCCGGTCGGTTACTTCCACGTCGTCTTCACCGTGCCTGAAGAGCTTGCTCCACTTGCTCTGCAGAATAAGCGTGTTGTCTATGACATCCTGTTCGCCGCCGCTTCGAGCACGCTGCTCAAGATCGCTGCTGATCCTCAACACCTCGGTGCCGAGATCGGCTTTCTCGCGGTGCTCCATACGTGGGGACAAAACCTGTTGCACCACCCACATCTGCACTGCGTGGTGCCGGGCGGCGGCCTCTCACCCGATGGGAAGCACTGGGTGGCGTGCCGCACCGGGTTCTTCCTGCCGGTCAGGGTGTTGTCACGGCTGTTCCGGCGCTTGTTCCTCGATGGCCTGCAGCGGGCTAGAGAACGCGGTCGGCTCCGCTTCCACGCAAGCCTCGCGCACCTGGCCGATCAACGTGCCTTCGCGAACCTGATCGCCTGTGCGCGCGGCAAGGAATGGGTCGTCTATGCCAAGCCGCCGTTTGGTGGACCAACTCAGGTGCTGTCGTACGTGGGGCGCTACACGCACCGGGTCGCGCTCTCAAATGACCGGCTGGTGAAGCTAGAAGATGGTCAGGTGACATTTAGGTGGAAGGATTACCGGCGCGACTACCGACCACGCACGATGACGCTTGCTGCTGCGGAGTTCATCCGCCGGTACCTTTTGCATGTGCTACCCACAGGCTTCCAACGAATCCGGCAGTACGGGCTGCTGGCCAACCGCAAGCGTGGGGTCAAGCTCGCGGTGTGTCGGCGGTTGCTTGGCGTCGCGGAAGCAGCGGTCGAGTCGAAGTCACCGACTGAAGACGACCAGGCAGAGTATGAAGCGGTAAATGGGGAGTCACTCTCTCGCTGCCCGCTGTGTCGAACAGGCCGCTTGCATCGTGCCGAGGTGATCGCACCCATGCACGTGGCTGATGTGAGGGGTCGCAGGCCGCTCGGGTGCTCGCGCCTGGATACATCGTAACGAGACCGCAGGAGCGCAGCCGGCACCTGCAGCACACTGGGGAACAGCCGACGCGTGGCTGGTGGGGCGAGTTGCGTCTATACTTTGGTAGTAACAACGCCACGCAGGTTTCCACTCCACTGGCGCGCTGTGTGGTTGGAGGTCCTCGCCGATGGCCGCGCTGATCACGTCACCGTGAGGCCTTCCGTCGACGGCTTTGGTACTCTCCGAGGAGAAGCAAAGACGATACAATCGCCATAGGTGAGTGGCGGTTTAGTCCAACTGAATTCTATCCGCAATGCTCGCGAGGGCGGAGGTTGAGCTGCTAAGCTGGAGGTACGTCTCGCGAGACTGCGGATAGAATCCTATACGTTATACAGCTTTGTGTTGGTGAAGTTGTTGGAGGTGAGTGATTGATAATATGACGAAAGAAGAAGCTCTAGGAAAGCTACAAAAGGTTATTGATGAGATCGCAGCATTACAGCGAATGCCGCGCAAGTCTCCTGAGTTTGAAAAGTGGCAAAGGGATACGCGAGTTACTATTGAGAGGATATTTCCTGACCAGCCAAATCATCTGCATGACTTTGATAGTGTCTCATATTCGCTCGGCGTTATCAGAAGATCGGATTTCAGAGGGAGAGGAGGAACTTCTGAGGCGGAGTTTCAAACCGCTTACGTGAACGGCTTGGATAAAGCAAGAGCGATTCTCCAATCCATGTCTGATGAGGTTCAGGATTATTGGAAGAACGAATCTGCGGCATCCATGCTGCTTGCTACTGACTCTGGAGGTTTGTGGGATTTGATCCATCCAAAAATTGCTGAAGTAGCGCGTAGCCGCTTTGAGTCTAATCATCTTGCTGATGCCGTCGAAGCTTCTCTCAAGAAAGTAAACGCTGTCGTCAAAGCTAAGGTGAGAAATGCAACAGGTAAGGAGCTTGATGGCTCCGGCTTGATGACCACCGCGTTTTCTGTTCAAAATCCGGTGATTGAGTTAGATGATCTTGGCATTGAGAGCGGTAAAAGTATTCAGCAGGGCTACATGCAAATTTTCGCTGGGGCTATGACCGGCATTCGTAACCCCAAAGCTCACGACAATATCAACATAGACGAAAAGCGTGCAATCCATCTCCTTTTCCTCGCTAGTCTTCTCATGTACAAGTTAGATGAAGCGAGGTGATGGTTTTCAATCTACGGCGCGGTATAACAACCGATTTCAGCGCGACGCCTCGACAGCGAGCTTCTCATCAATCTTCCTCGCGCTCAGGTAGAATGGTGCTCGCTCGGCGCGGCTGAATCGGAGCGTTATGCGCTTACCTATTGTTTTTCTCAGATCGGATTGTTTGTACTTGAGCGCGTTAAGCAAAGAGCTTAACCTACTCATCGTGAATGAGAAGTCGAAAGCCAAAAGTAATGCTGAGGTGCGCAGGTGGTATTTGGAACAAGTCACTCGCATATCAGAACTGAACAGGCAGTGGATAGCTCAGGAGCTTCCTGCCCGCGAGCGAGCCAAAGCCGCTTGGCATATCAGACACGAAACTCGACTTGAGGCTCGTGCGATGATGGCAAGCCTGGAGGAAGTTGAGTTGCTTCGACAACGTGACATCGCTGAGTACGGCAACCCTGATGGTCCGACGTTTGAGTTTCTTGTAGAGAAGCTGAAGGATGCGGGACTTGAAGAAGATGCCATTTACGAGGCTATCATTGATGGTTCATACCGCACGAATGCAGGAGTGAACAGAAGGCTGGGTATTTAGCTCGAAAGGATTGATGTATGTCCACGAAAGTAACGGACTATCTTGCTGAGAAGATTGTTTGGCGAAAGACACCAGACCTGAAGCATCCGTATGTGGCGGAGGTTGAAGGTGAGAAGTGCATCATTCGGCTGAATGATTTTCCAGATGAGCATCTCTACACGCTGATTGTGAATGGAGTAGAAGTCGCTGATTTCGATGACTGGTCTGCACAGTGGAGGCGTCCCTAAGAGTTACCGCTTGTCATCTACGCCGCGCAGAACAAGTCATTCGAGCGGAGCGCGAATAGCGCGGCCCTCATCCGCAAGACGCCGTACCTGTTCCGTTGAATGCGCGGCGGGTGATGCCGAGCGTTAGATAGCTATCCTCTATCTGCCTGATATTTTGTTGGAGTAAGAAAATTATGATACGAGATGCCCTCAAACAAATATTCGAGGCCTATTCAAAGGCCAAGTCTGAAGACTTTGCTAATCATCCAGTAGCCCATTACATTCGGCATGATGTACCAGAGTTATTTCGCGGATATTTTCAAGATCAAAGCGATTTAATTTGGGACGCATCGCCTGGTAAGGGTAAGTGGGTCGATGCTCCGTGGGTTGCCGCCTTCGACCCGTTAGTCACCGAAACTGCTCAGAATGGCTACTACCCAGTTTATCTTTACACTTTGTCGCTTGATGCTGTTTTTTATCTTTTAACCAAGGAATGACCGCCCTACGAAAGGAGTTTGGTAATCCACAAGCGAAAGAGATTCTACGCAATCGTGCAAAGATTCTCCGCAGTAGGCTCAGTCCAGAATATCAACAGCTCTTCAGTGAAGCCCCTATTGACCTCCAGTCAGATAGTGCGAGCTCTAGGTTGGCATTCTATGAGCCTGGTCATGTATTTGGTGTCCGATATGAGAATCACAACTTACCTGACGAGGAGAAATTGAGGAATGATTTATCTGTTATGTTAGAGCTATACCGCCTCGCTACCATGCGCGGTGGAGTGAATGAACTAAACATCGATACACCAATCGGTGATCCTCTCCAGCCAACCGATATTGATACGCCACTTGAAGAAAAAAGGAACATAAGATACCACCGCGTAATTGAGCGTAATAGGCGTTTAGCAAATAGGGCCAAAGATATTCATGGATACACATGTCAAGTGTGCGCCTTCGACTTCTTCAAACGGTACGGTGAACTGGGACGAGAATATATCGAAGCGCATCACAAGATTCCGATCTCTATATTACCGGAGAATAGAACCAAGCTATCACCGAGAGATGATTTTGCAGTCGTGTGTTCCAATTGCCATCGAATGATTCATCGCAAAGGC
>JACCTF010000009.1 GCA_013812565.1 Pyrinomonadaceae bacterium
ATCGTGATGTGACCGAGCCGGAAGGGCTTTTGTGTCCTTCGTTGATTACGGTGTAGCATCGCTATCAATTATGAACCGAAGAAAATTTATTGCCGCAGCACTGTCGCTTGCCGGGACTTCTTTGGCATACAGCGCTCGACGAGCGCCACAGCAACGACGCTCGGTGATGACGGTTCGCGGCCCCGTCGATCCCCAACAACTCGGCACCACCCTGATGCACGAGCATGTGATGGTAGATTTCATTGGTGCGGATAAAGTCGGCAAAGAGCGCTACGATGCAGCAGAGGTATTTAGCACTGCATTGCCGTACCTCAAGCGCGTCGCGAGTCTCGGATGCCAAACGCTTGTTGATTGCACTCCGGCCTACATCGGCCGCGACTCCCCGTTGCTCAAGCGTTTGTCTGAAGCGACGGGTCTCAACATCATCACGACTACCGGCTACTACGGCGCGGCGGATGACAAGTTTGTGCCGCCCCATGCTTACCGCGAAACAATCGAAGAGTTAGCCGCGCGCTGGACCAGCGAGTTCGCGCAAGGAATCGATGGCACGAGCGTTAAACCGGGGATTATCAAGATCGGCGTTGACAAAGGAGCATTGTCAGTGATCGATGCGAAGCTCGTGGAAGCAGCAGCGCTCACGCATCTGCGAACCGGACTCGCCATCGGATCGCACACCGGCGACGGCATCGCCGCCATCGCGCAACTCGATTTAATTTCAAAGCTCGGCGTCCACCCGAAAGCATTCATCTGGATACATGCGCAGAATGAGAAGGACAAAGCCATCCACCTCGAAGCGGCCAAGCGCGGTTGCTGGGTTGAATTAGACGGCATCAGCAAGGAAAGCAGCGCGCGGCATCTGGATTTGGTTATGAACATGGCTGATAAAGGTTTTCTCAATCAAACTTTAATTTCAATGGATGCTGGCTGGTATCACGTCGGCGAGCCGCGTGGCGGGAGATATCGCGGGTATGAAAGCCTCTTTGTGGATTTCCTTCCCGCACTTCGCGCTCGCTTGAGCGATGCACAGGTCAGGCAGTTAACAGTTGATAATCCGCAACAAACCCTCACGCTTCGGGTCAGGCGCAAAGGAGGGATATGATATTCAGCAGCCTCGAACGCTGCGGTTCAGCGGCGCCCTGAGATGCTGCTCTTTAGGAAGACGGCTAATTAACCGTTTGCCGCAACCCGCTTGTTCGACGCGGCATGGGTACTTAGGAAGCCTTCGCTAGGGGGACTAAAAGCGGTTGCTTAGGCGGCAGCGACACTGTGTGGCGCTCATTCTGCTTCTCTTTTAGGTCAGCAATGATGGCTTCGAGATCATACCCAAACTTCGCCGCATACTCTTCACGTGCTTTCCTTGTTTGCTCAACTATCTCATCCATCCACATGGTCTCTACTCTCCTGAAAGCCCCTCCGGCGTACAGATCACCGGAGGTTCATAGCCGTTGATTCGACAAACAGCCTCGATCTTACCTTGCATTTCAGCGTTGGCGATGTGCTTACAATTCCACGTCAGAAGGTAATCAACTCCATGAACGGTGGCAACAGCTATGTGCAAAGCGTCAACGGCTGCTTTCGTTGGAATCGGGCCATCAGTCACTAGCTTCCGAGCTAAAGCACCGGCAGCTTGATTCACTTCAAGCAGTGCAATTACTTGCAATTCTTGCTGACGCCGCCGCACCATCGCTGGGTCTCCTGCGCTCGCCTCTTGAATGACAAGTTGTGAAACATACAAATCAAACTCTGCGCGCCGACGTTCCCACCACTCTTGCGTTATTTGCTGGTGAGCAGCGGTGATCAAATCTCTGCTTGGCCTTGCCGTCAGGTAACTGACAATCGTTGTCTCTATGTAAACCGTCGGCTTCATACGAGTCAAACTTTAGCATAGCAACGAAAGTGAGAGCGCCGAACGCTGCGGTTAAGATGCTCGACAAGAGCGAAGCGATTGGAGAGTTATCTTCAGCCGCTTGCTCGATTGCGGTCTAAGGGAGAACTGCTACTTACGCCTTCTATTTGGTTTCACCTGCTTCACCAAACCATTCTGATAAATCCAATTTTATGGAAGTATATAGACTGTCCCGCGATTTGGTGGACCTCCAGGAATCAAGACTGTGACTTTGCTATCGCTCCATGTAACAACAGGCGAAGCACCGCCACAAAAATCAATACTTTCAGATAAAGAGAAGGTTTTGTCTTCTTTCAGCCCAAGAAATAACAACGGTCCGCCATTACAAGCATTGCCAAGCATATTCATTTGCAGAAGCACTACTTCTCCAAAGGGCTGCACACCGCCGGATTTATAAAATGTGTGGATTATGGGTATAGGCGTGCTCGACCATACATTCGACTCATCTTCGCAATCAGTTCTAAGCACAACCTTATCGTTCAGCGTGACAGTGAATTTGCACGACTCATTCAAAGCTATAATCTTCAACTCGCCCGCTATGGTTTTCAGGCTGTCAGCAAATACAGAGGAAGATTGCTCTTGAGCATTAGCAACTCTTACCTGCAAGACTAGGAGTAGCAGGCAAGAAGAGATAACAACTTTAGGTTTCATGGTTGCTCCATTATGCAAAATTCATCAGCGGAAGCAATCGAACAACAGTATATGCAGCAACAATCAGTGAGGATGCTGGTGCGTATGGGCGCGCTTGATGTACGGCGTGTGAGCATCGATGATCGAGCGGCGCTCGGCAGGCGGAGTGTTGAGGTGCTGTTGCAGCCAGTTCGAAACCTCCGGCAAACCTTCGCCACTCTTTAGATTGGTGAAAACGAAGGGGCGGTCGTTGCGCATACGGCGCGCATCCTGTTCCATCACTTCGAGCGATGCGCCGACATGTGGAGCTAAATCAATCTTATTGATGACAAGTAAATCTGAACGGATAATCCCCGGCCCACCTTTGCGTGGAATTTTGTCGCCGCCCGCGACGTCGATGACATAGATTGACACATCGACGAGTTCAGGGCTGAAGGCCGCGGCCAAATTGTCTCCACCGCTTTCGACAAAGATCAGTTCCAAACCCGGAAGAGTTCGTTCCAGTTCGGCAATCGCCTCCAAGTTCATCGAAGCGTCTTCGCGAATCGCGGCGTGCGGGCATCCGCCGGTCTCGACGCCTCGCACGCGCTCGCGGGGCAGCGTGCCCTGCCGGATCAAAAACTCGGCATCTTCCTTCGTGTAGATGTCGTTGGTGACAACGGCCAAATTACATTTGGGCCACAGTTGTTTGCTCAATTGGTCTACCAGAGCGGTCTTGCCGCTGCCGACGGGCCCAGCCACTCCCACCCGGAAAGCTCGCGCGTGATTTTCGTGTTGCATGATATTCAGAAAAGGAAATAGAGCTGCGCCATCGGCAACACTTCGGCGGGGTCACAAGTGAGAAGCTCGCCGTCAGCCAGAACCTCGTAGGTTTCAGGATCGACTTCAATCTTCGGCGTCGCCGAGTTGTGAATCATGTCTGCTTTGCCGATGTTGCGGCAGTTCTCAACCGGCACCAATGCTTTTTGCAGGCCAAGCTTTTTCACTGAATCTGCTTCGAGCGCTGCCTTTGAAACGAAGGTCAAACTCGTGGCGGCGGTCGCTCTGCCGAAAGCGCCGAACATCGGGCGGTAGAGAACGGGCTGCGGCGTCGGGATCGAAGCATTGGCGTCGCCCATCACGCTCCACGCGATGAAGCCGCCTTTGATCACCATCTCGGGTTTGACGCCGAAGAACATTGGTT
>JACCTF010000012.1 GCA_013812565.1 Pyrinomonadaceae bacterium
GGTCTTTACCACAGAGACACAGTAGGCAGAAAGCAGTAGGCAGTCAAAAACATTTCGCTGCTTTCTGCCTACTGCTTTCTTTCTTCACTCTATGCTGCCTCTGTGTCCTCTGTGCCTCTGTAGTGAACAGCAAGCTGCGCGACTCTGAACTACAGCCACGACCTGTTTCATTTGTTCACACGAGCCAACAGCGTCTTTCCTACTGTTCACCCCGGCTAATCTCAACGCTCGTCTCTAATTCAACTACAAGTCTGTACACATCTGGTTGGTCCAGCGACTCAAGCGTGCGCAGCGATTGATCAAGCACACGACGTTGGTGTTCGGGCCATTCGGGTTCGCCCGCGACGCTGCCAAACTTGCCCGCATAGTATGCGGCGCGTGGCGGTCGCACAACATCAACAACATCTCTCGCCACCGCCAGCATCATCGTCGGGATCTTTGCAAGTTCGAGCGCGCGTGCGGCCAGCGCCATTGACTGATGGCACAACCTGGAGGCCGGCACAAGCAGCACGCCCTGCACTTCGTAGCGCTTCACGCGCTCGACAAAGCGGGGCAGAGATTCTTCCACTAAACGCCCAGCGTCAGGAATGAAGCCGCAAAAGCTCCAGAAGACAGGGCTTAGTTGCCCGATGATGCCGTTGCCCTCAAATTCGAACAAGCGATCCAACGGAATCTGCGCGTTGATGTCTCGCCGCACCGCTGCCGAGTCGTAGCCGCGCGCGGCAATAATGAGGTCTTCGGCTTCAATGAGCGTCGGTATCTCGCGGAAGCTCGTGTCGCCGCCAGGTGCTTGCACGTCAAACGCCTCGGTGCCATCGATGTACGCGCCCGCCGAAGTAACAAGCGCAAGATTAAGCATCGAAAGCGCGCGGCCGAGCGGCACGAAGGGCGCATGTTTGTTAACCACCACCGGATAATCTTCGCGCGCGGTGCTGGCTCCCCGATGGTCTTCTTGCCAGCGTTTAATGCCTTCGCGCCATTCATCAATATGCTCGATAATTTCCACTAAAAAGGTTCCTTTCTACGAACTTCGCCGATACGTGCGGCGCGCCACAAGAAGCAACGCCACGGCAGCGGCAACGATGCCGGTTGTTAATAGGACTACGGAGAATAGATGCAGGTTACTAAAAGCTATGCGTAGCGGATCGCCCAGCGCCACTTCTTCAATGGGACGATTCATCATCCGGCGCACGCCCTCTATTCGCCGGGTGATAATCCAATAGTTAACCGCTGTTGAAATCGCCAACACCGCGAGCACCGAAACTTCTACAACAAAAGCCCGTTTCCCGGTCGCCACCCTTGCCACGGGCGCGCTCATAAGCATCAACAAACTGACGATGAAGCCCCCGACATTTACGATGGCAAGCGTGCGTCCGACCACCGCGCCCGCTAAGTCGCGCGTCGGCAGCACGTCAAAGGCGCTCGGCGCGACCGCAAAACTGAAGAACACAGCGGCACCAAGCCAGATGGCGATGAGCAGTAATCTTACGTTACCGAGCACCGTCGTGAGTGCGCTGTGACGCGTGCGTGCGTGTTGTTCTCGCAGCGCTCGAACACGCGTCGATTGTTCTTTGATTCCAATGCTCATCAACTTACTTCCAAAACCTAATAACGTGGAACGCTACGGTCAACTTCCGTGGACCAAAGATCAATGCCGCCAGCCAGATTGCACAATTTGCTGTAGCCTTCTCGAGCGAGAAACCGGCACACCTGCGCGCTGCGGATGCCATGATGGCACATGAAGATGATCTCTGCTTCGGTGTTTAACGAACCCGCCCATTCGTGAAAGCGGCTGAGCGGCATGAGGTGCGCTCCTTCGATGCGTGCAACTTCGTACTCCTCTGATTCACGTACATCTATGAGCAAAACTTCCTCGCCGCTCTCCATGCGTTTCGCAAGTTCCGTCGGTGAAATATCTTTGAAGGACGCCATCTCTCTTTCCTGCTTCGGCAGAACAATTTTTAACCGATCCATACCGCGTTCGATTCACCGCACACGTTTGCTTAATCGCTGAAGCGCGCGGCGATCACCTTTGCTGCCGTAGCGCCCGCGCCGACTGCGCCGCTAATTGTCGGCCCAATCGGGTTTGCTATATCACCGATGGCGAACACGTGTCGGATGCTCGTCTCCTGTTCGCTTGTAACACAGATAAAGCCACGTGAATCTACTCGCACCTGATGGCGAAACAGTTCGGTATTAGGCTCATACCCGATGCGCACGACCACGCCCTGCACGTTTATTTGCAGCGGATCAGTTCTACCGCTACGGAGGATTTCCACTCCCTCAACTTCACTCGCGCCGATGATCCGTTGGATCACTGATTCGGTCAAGACCGTGATACGCTTGTTTGCGCCGAGACGCTCTCTAAACTCACGACGCGCGCTTAAGTTCCGGCCGCGATGCACAAGCACCACCCGCGGGCAAACCTTGGCAAGCAGTAGAGCGTTCTCCGCCGCGGCATCGCCGCCGCCGACGACGCACACATCTCGTCCGGCAAGCGTAGCACGTTCGCCGCTCGCTGATTCAGCCACGCCGCGCCCGGCAAGTTCGGCTTCCCCCGGAACATGCAGTCTCCTGCGCCGCAGACCCGTCGCGATGATTACTCCAGCGCGCCCCTCAAAACTTTCGCCGCTTCGCAGCAGCACGCGTTTCTCCTCAAGCGCGACCTCCTTGATCTCGGCACGGGCGCGCAAATCAACCTTCGCTTCGCGTGCTTGGGCGACAAACAGATCGCGCATCTCGCGCCCTGTACCCGTGCTCGCTCCGAGATGGTTTTTTACCGAGTTATAAATCCACAAAAGCTGCCCGCCCGCCTCCCCGTTTCGTTCGAGCACAAGCGTGCTCAACCCGAGTTCATCACACCACAAAGCGGCGGACAATCCCGCCGGGCCGGCACCGATAATCAAAACATCATGCATACAGCTAAGAGGTGACAAGGGACGAGGGACAAGCGATAAGCAAGCAAGTCCGAAGTCGTCGGGTCTGAAGTCCGAAGTCCAGACAGGCATGGTTTCGACTTCGGACATCGGACACTTGAAGATGGCGCGCCATCACCGAAGCCCACCGCAGCCTGTCTATATCTCGTCACTCGTCACTTTTCGTTATTGCGTCGGCGCGCGATCAGTTCTGCGGTGCGTCTTCGATGCGCGGCGTCCTGCGGTTGGCCTTCCGTGTAGTGCGTGATCTCCCATCCCTGAAACTCAGCGCAGAGTTCTCCTTGCATAAGGAAGAACGCCGGGTTTTTACCTTTCTCGTCTGCGTCTTGGTCAACCGTGTGAATTGCCGCGACCACGGTTCCACCCGGTCGCAACCCCGCCCGAATCTGCGGAAAAAGATTGCGCTGTAGGTAATAGAAAACGCAGATCAGATCATAAGCGTTTGGCGTAATCACAAACTGACCTTGTTCTAAATCTGCGACGCGCGCATCCACCTCGACGCCTCGCTCATGCGCACTTCCATTGACGAGTTCGATGCCGACGGGTGAGGCATCCAGGGCCGTGACCTTCCACCCGCGCTCAGCCAGAAAGATCGCTTGACGCCCGGCTCCGCACGCCAAGTCAAGCGCCTGCCCCGGCGCAAGCCCATCTACGGCCTGCACCAGCAACTGGCTCGGCTCAATTGTCGCATGCTCGCCGCGGCGGTAACGCTCGTTCCAATCAGCCACTCTTTGTTCTCCATTAGCAAAGTTCGGACGTGAGAGTATACCTGTTCCCGTGTTTATGTCGCACTCGCTGATGATGTCTTGTCACGAATGGCAACAACCTACGTCGAGAGACATACTAAGGATACGAAGTGACACAAAGAAGAAGCCAAACAGTGTTGTCATTCCGGCTCTCTGGTATTTTTTGCTTGGCATTCCTTTGTGTACTGTGTGGATCGTTCATGTGTTCCCTTCCTCTAAAGTTTCGATTAGGGCGCTCTTCGCATCTTCCACGGGTGGCTGCTAAACTGTGTGCCGCTCGAAGGAGGTCGAACCTAAAGTGGGACTTGTGATCTACGTGAAACCCGGGTGCCCGTATTGTCAACAGGCGCGCGACTACTATAATTCAAACGACATTTCGTTTACCGAGTATGACGCGCAGAATGACCGCGTGCGCCGCCAGGAGATGCTCGCTTATTCAGATGGTGATCCGACCGTGCCGTGCATTATCCAGAACGGCGAGTATGTCGGGTCAGGATGGGGAACGCCGCCGCGTGGTTGAACGGTGCACGACTAAAGCAGGCCGTGCGCCTGCCTCCCATTAACATGACGAACACTATGCGCGCCAATGAACCGTGCGCACTCCGCGGTGACATCTTCCGCAGTGAAGGCAAACCTCTCCTTTGCCGAAAACAGTCTAATTCTACTAGCAGCTTGATAAGAGCCACTATGAAAAGAAGCCTTCGCCCCCTTGTTCTTCAATCCTTGATTTGTTCAACTCTGATCTTTTTCAACAGCATGACGATGGCACAAACAAACCCGAATGCGGCTCGACCGCCCGTAGCCCGTAAAATCCCCAAACAAACCTCCGTTCACGGTGACACGCTCACCGACAACTACTTTTGGTTGCGCGAAAAGACCAACAATGAAGTGACCGCTTACCTTGAAGCGGAGAACGCTTACGCTGATGCCGTGACGAAACCTACGGAGGATCTTCAAGCGAATCTTTATAAAGAGATGCTCGCGCGCATTAAGGAAACAGATACCAACGTTCCCTACCGCTTTGGTGATCACTTTTATTACTCGCGGACAGAGCAGGGGAAGCAGTACCCGATCATGTGTCGCAGGCGGGAAAGCCCGGCGGCCCCCGAAGAAATCACCCTGGATTTGAACGAACTGGCTAAGGGCCACAGCTACTTGGGTCTCGGCGCGTACGTGGTGAGCGATGACGGAAATCTTCTCGCATACTCCACCGACACGACCGGCTACCGACAGTACACGCTCTATGTCAAAGACCTGCGCACCGGGCAGCTCTTGCCTGACCGGATCGAGCGGACCGTCTCCGTCTTGTGGGCGACCGACAACAAAACTATTTTTTACTCAACCGAGGATCCCGCGAAGCGTCCCTACCGCCTGCTCCGCCACACCCTCGGCGGCAAAGAGGATGCACTCGTCTATGAGGAGAAGGACGAAATCTACCGCGTCTTGATTATGCGTTCGCGCGATAAGAAGTATGTCTTTGTCGGTTCGGCAAGTTCCGAAACCACTGAGTTTCGCTTCATCCCGACGGACCAACCCAGCAGGCCGGCGCAACTGATGCTGCCGCGCGAATTCGATCACGAATACTATCCGGATCACCACAACGGGTTGTTTTACATCCGCACCAACGACAAGGCAAAGAATTTCCGCCTCGTCTCCGCGCCCGCCGCTGATTCTCAGAAAAAGAATTGGAAGGAAGTGATCGCGCATCGCGAAAAAGTAAAGCTCGAAGACATAGACCTCTTCGCACGTCACTGCGTAGTCGGGGAACGTGAAGATGGTTTGCAGAAGTTGCGGATCATCGATTTACAAAACAACAAAACGCATTACGTCGAGTTCCCCGAACCTGCCTATACGATCTTCGGAGCGGAGAACGCTGAATTTGACACGACTGCGTTTCGCTTCCGCTATCAATCGCTGGTAACGCCCGCCTCTGTGTTCGACTATGAGATGAACACACGCGAGCGCAAACTGCTGAAGCGCACAGAGGTTTTGGGCGGGTATGATCCGGCAGGCTACACCTCTGAGCGCATCTTCGCGACTGCCTCCGACGGCACACGCATTCCCATTTCGCTTGTTTACAAAAAAGGCTTGAAGCGCGACGGCCGGAATCCGATGCTGCTCTATGCCTACGGCTCCTATGGTTATCCATTGCCGATCACTTTCAACTCGGCGCGTTTGAGTCTTCTGGATCGCGGCTTCATCTATGCCCAGGCGCACATTCGCGGCGGCGGAGACCTCGGCGAACAATGGCACGATATGGGGAAGATGATGCAGAAGCGCAACACCTTCACCGACTTTATCGCCGCCGCCGAACACCTCATCGCTGAGAAGTATACGTTGAACGACAAGCTCGTCATTTCCGGGGGCAGCGCGGGCGGTCTGCTCATGGGGGCGGTGGCAAACATGCGCCCTGATCTGTTCAAAGTCGTCCTCTCTTATGTGCCGTTTGTTGATGTCGTCAACACGATGCTCGACGCAAGCTTGCCGCTCACTGTCGGCGAGTATCTTGAGTGGGGCAACCCGAACGAGAAGCAGGCGTACGAGTACATCAAGTCATATGATCCATACACCAACATTGCTCCTAAGAACTATCCGACGATCATGGTTCGCGCCTCGCTTAACGACAGCCAGGTGCCGTACTGGGAGGCGGCGAAGTACGTCGCGAAACTGCGCGCGACGAAGACAAGCAACAATCTGTTGCTACTGAAAACCAACATGGGCGCAGGTCACGGCGGCGCGTCAGGACGCTACGACGCGCTCAAAGATTCGGCGTATGATTATGCGTTCATACTGAGTCAGTTTGGAATCACGGAATAGCCACAGAGTCACCGCAGACACAGAGCAAACGAATGTAATCAAGGAGCAATTAGCTAGACACCAATCTACCTAATCATTTCAATGATTTTCTCTGTGCCTGCGGTGTCCCTGTGGCTATCATTGTGGCTATCATTGAGGTTCATCATGGTCGGGCAGGAATTACTCAATTACCGTATTGATAAGAAGCTCGGCGCGGGCGGGCAGGGCACAGTCTACAAAGCCACCGATACCAAGCTCGGGCGCACGGTCGTCATCAAAGTTCTCACTCCTGAAGTGACCGCGAAAGAGGTCAACCTGCGACGCTTTGAACGGGAAGCGCGGCTTGCCTCGTCGCTTGACCACCCGAACATCTGTACGATCTATGGCCTGCACGAAGTCGAAGGACTCCACTTCATCGTGATGCAGTATGTCGAGGGGCGCAACGTGCGGGAACTTGTGGATGGCCGACCGCTCGAACTTCAAAGCGCGCTCTCCATCGGCATTCAAGTCGCGGATGCGCTCGCCGCAGCGCATGAGCGCGGCATCATCCATCGCGACATCAAAGCGGGCAACGTGATGGTGCTTAGTTCCGGGCTTGCCAAGGTCTTGGATTTCGGTTTGGCTAAACTTCTCGGACAGGGAGAAGGAGCACATGACCAGAGCGGAATGCATCTGACGGAGATCGGCGTTCCTTACGGCACGGCCACCTACGCCGCGCCCGAGCAAGCACGCGGCCTGCGCACTGACCACCGCGCCGACATCTTCTCGACCGGCGTGCTGCTCTACGAAATGCTCACGGGGACGTGGCCCTTTCGCGGCACGACCATCGTGGATGTGCGCTATGCGGTGCTTCACGAAACGCCGCAACCCGTCAACCAAGCGCGCCCTGCCGGAGATGTGCCGCCACGCTTGCAGCAGATACTCGACCGCGCGCTTGCCAAAGAACCGGACCAGCGTTACCAGAAGATCAAAGACCTGCGCGATGATCTTAAGACGGTGCTCCGTGAAATCGCTTTGGGCGCGAGTGGCGATGCAAATTATCTTCTTGGAACAGCGGCGCTGGTCGAGCCGCACCATCAACACGGCTTCGGCGCGATGAAGCGAACGGTCGGGCGTTGGCTGCGCAGCATCACCGGAGCCGAATCCACTTCTGTTACATCGGCCGGTGCATCTTCCACCTCGACGCAACGCGACATACACCAAACTCCGCACCTCACTTCGACCAGCCAAGAAGAAGTGCAAAAGAGCGTCGCCATCCTGCCCTTTCGCAATTTGAGCAACGATCCATCGTCAAGCTTCTATGAATTTTCGCTCGCCGATGCCGTGATTACGGAATTGGCGCGCATACGCTCGCTGGTGGTGCGTCCCAGTTCGATCATTGCAAAGTATCAAGGGCAGGATCGTGATCCGCGCGACGTAGGGCGCGAACTTCAAGTGGACGCGGTGCTGGCTGCTAGTTTCATGCGCACACAAGAGCGTCTGCGCGTTACCGCGCAACTGCTTGATGTTGGATCAGGCGATATGCTGTGGAGCGACCGCATCGATGTGGCATCCGGCGACATCATCAGCGTGCAAGACACCATTGCCAAGCAGATTGTTGACGGCTTACGCATTGAACTTAGCGGCGACGAACATGTTGACATGGCAGCTCACGCAACCCGCAACGCAACGGCTTACGAAGAGTATCTGCGCGGGCGCGACCGGATGGGCAGCTATATCTATCACACGCTGGCGGGCGAGGACATGGACGCCGCCATCGAACACTTCAAGCGTGCGACTGAGCTTGATTCATCTTTCGCGCTTGCGCATGCGGCACTCGGCGGCTGCTATGCCAATCGTGTTATTAAGTGCTCGGGCAGCCCCGAAGATTATGATCTCGCCGAAAGCTCGTTCAATAAAGCGCTCGCGCTTGATCCGCAGATTCTTGAAGCGCGCATGCATATGATTTTCATCTATCTTTCACGCGGGCAAAAAAAGAAGGCACGCGCCGAGATTGAAAGCTTGCGGCACGAAGCACCGAATGATGTCGGCGTGCATTTCGTGCGCTCTTATCTGTATCGCCTCGATGGAGAATATGACAAAGCACTTCGAAGTCTTGATCGTATGTTACGCTTGAACCCGGCGGAGCGCGTCGTTGTAAGTTACAACCGTGCACGCATCTTTATGTATCAAGGGCGATACCAGGATGCGATGCTTGAACTTGATCAGGGAAGCGCAATGGAGCCGGACCATCCACTGATTAGAACTTTCCGCGCTGTCGCGCTTTATCGTCAGGGCAATGCCGCAGCAGCAGCCGACATGCTACGCGAAGTGCTCAGAAACCACCCGGAGATGGATGGGATACGGCCGCTGCTCGCGCAGTGTCTGAGCACGCTCGGAGATCATGAAGCGGCGCGCCGTGAGCTGACCGAGCGCGTGAAAGAAACAGCGACAGCCGATCATGATGTTCCCTACTGGCTCGCTTCCGCCTACGCGCTTGAAGGAGAGACGGATGAAGCGTTCGAGTGGTTGGAACGAGCCATCAATTTGGGCAATGAGAACCACCCCTGGTTTGAGTCTAATCCCGCGTGGGCTGGGCTTCGCGATGATCCGCGTTTTCGCGAACTGATGAGTCGGATCAAAGCGCCGCCGGAGGAACGAGCGGCAAGGACGCATGCGCCGTGAAGACCTTTGTCATTGGCGACATTCACGGTCGACGCTCGCAGCTTCAACAGCTTCTTCGGATGATACCGCGTGATTCGGCAACGGATACTTTGGTAATGCTCGGCGATCTCATTGATCGCGGCGAAGATACGCCGGGAGTGGTTAGTGATTGTGTTGAGCTACAACGCGAGGGGGGAGCGTCGGTGGTTGCGTTGCGCGGCAACCATGAACAGATGTTGCTCGACTTCCTCGACGCCGCAGAAGCGGACGACTGCTCGTGGCTGCATATGGCATCCGGCGGCGCACGCACCTTCGAGCAATACACGGGCAGCGATCTAGCGGCAACAACGGCGCAGGCAGTCGCGGCGGCGCAAAAGCGGCTTGCAAGCGCGATCCCGCCGGAGCATCTCAAATTTTTGCGTCAGCTCCCGCTTTACTACGAAGATGATTTTGCCATCTACGTTCACGCCGGACTGGACCAGGGCAAGCACCCACGTGATAC
>JACCTF010000013.1 GCA_013812565.1 Pyrinomonadaceae bacterium
GTGCGCGGGCTTCAGCGTAATCACCGCCTGCACCGCGTGTGCTTCCCGCCCGAGGCGAAGGAAGCCGTGTATGCTCTCTACCACAATCAGCCGGTAACAGTTCGAGATTAGTGATGGCCGCTGTCTCTATCACTAACATTATCTCGCTAACATTATCTTTAAGGGGTGTTCTCCGGCGTCGCCATCGAAGATGTTTTGATTTTGGCGGAGTGCAGCGTTAAGGGTGAGTGGAAAGGGCCAGTCGGGTTTCTACCACTTCATTGATCGGAGATCGTTCTTCAAATGCTCATACATCCACGGCTTGCTCTTCTCGGATTTTGGTTAACGCTTGCGTTGGCGGCAAGCGCCTCGGCTTCAAGCGGGACGCGGCGCGTGAGCGTTGCGATACTTGATTTCGGAGCAGCCGAGACCGGGCCGCGCGCGGCAGCAAGATTGTGGACGGCGCTTGCTGCGGATACAAAATTCTCCATGATGAATCGAGATTTGAGCGGAGCGGCGGCGCGCGGCGCTTCTTACGCGGGTTCGCTTAACATGACGCGCGAAGAGGCGCGCGACCTCGGCGCGGCCATCGGCAGTGACTTCTTTATCACAGGCAATTCCGAGACGCTTCGTCGCTCGCCGTCGACCGGTTCGATCTACTACGAAGCTTACGCTTCCGTCTTTATCGTTAGCGCGCGTAGCGGCAAGTTGGTGATGTGGGATCACATTGTGTCAACCGCCACCACAACAGTTGAGGCAGAAGCTCGGATCTTCCTTGAACTCGATGGCCGCGCGGCGCGTTACAGCCACGCACTCAACCGCTCACAAGAAGAAGAAAGCAAAGAGCGGGCGGCTGCGCTAGTGCGTGAAGTTACCGTGATTGAACCGCTGCTTGAGGAAGCCTCGGAAGAAGACGACGCAGATCAGAAGGGCTTTCGGCCGCCGCTTCCCTTCCGCCGCTTGCGTCCCGTTTATCCGGCCACGGCCGCACGCGCCGAAGCCGAAGCAACGGTTGATGTGATGGTAGAAATTCATGCTGACGGCGAAGTCGGTCACGTCGAGGTTGTGCGCTGGGCCGGATTTGGTCTTGATGAAGCAACGGTCGCAACTGTTCGTCAGATGCAGTTCCGTCCGGCCGAGCGCGACGGCGTGCCCGTGCCCTTACGCGCGTTGCTCCGCTACAATTTTCGCCGACCAAAAGGGAAGGGATGATGAGAAGAAGTCAGGAGTCAGAAGTCAAAAGTCAGAAGGTGAAATACGTCGCACCACTTTTATTCTGTCTCCTGACTTCCCTTCTTAACGCTTCCGCCCTGAACTCGCAAGCAGTGGGTGAACTGCCGGAGGCGAGCGTTTCAGCGGCGACGCGCGAAGGTCGCCTTGCGATCTTTGATGACGTTTGGGAAACAATCCGCGAGCGCTACTACGATCCGAATCTTCACGGTGTTGATTGGCCGCGGCTCGGCGCGCGGTTCCGTCCGCTCGCCGCCGCCGCACGCGACAGCAGAGAGTTTTACCGGGTGATGCGCCGCCTGGTCGCACACCTCGGCGATGTGCACACGCGTGTCTATGCGCCCGGCGAACGCTTCACCTGGCTTCAACCGTTCTTCGTGTCAATCGGCGTATCCGTGCGTGAAATCTCAGACACACTGGTCGTCACAAATGTCGAAAGCGGATCAGAAGCCCAACAGGCGGGCGTGAGCGTCGGCGATAAAGTAACGAGCATTGATGGGGAAGCGGCGACGGTTGCGCTCGCCCGTCGTCTCGAAGAAGATGCTGAACCGCTGAACACTGAAGCGGCCATGCGTCTTCGCACCATAGACAGATTGCGCGCCGTAGCGAAGCTGTTCGATGGACCGGCGGATTCTTCGGTTACAATCGTTTTTGGTAAGAACGCCGGGCGTGAGGCGTCTGTGCGACTACGACGCGAGCAGCAAAGCCGGAGAGCTGAGTTCAGCGTTCGGCGTGGCAACAGGGGCTACAGCATTATTAAATTTGATGCCTTCACGCCGGAATTTGCGACCCGGTTCGTGCGGGCACTAAAGAACGAACTGCAAAGTGCGCGCGGCCTCGTCATTGATTTGCGCGATAATGGCGGCGGCGAGATGGAAGCAATGGTCGATGTCGCATCCGCTTTTCTCCCCGCCGGGCTGAGCCTCGGGCAGTTTACAGACCGCGAAGGCCACGTTCGCGTCGCCCCGCAAACACGCCTCGCCCCGCTCTTCGCGGCTGACACCGGAGTCAGGTTTCGTGGTCCTATGGTCATCCTGACGGGTGCGAAGACGGCGAGCGCAGCAGAGGGTTTTACCGCTGTGTTACAAACATCTCGGCGCGCCGAGGTACTCGGTGAACACACATGCGGCTGCGTATTGGGCGTTCGTCGTGCGCACCAATTGCCGGATGGCGGCCAGCTTGACATCAGCGAACTGAACTATCACACGGCGGACGGCGCGCGACTGGAAACTTTTGGTATCGCGCCCGACGAAACGCTCACGCCGAGTCTCGAGGACATCCGTGCACGTCGTGACCGAACACTTGAACGAGCGCTGGAACGGCTGAAAGCCGAAAGCAAAAAGAGGTGACAACCGAAAAGACCGCAAGCCGCCCGCCTCGCCGCAACTACAAACTGCTTTGCAACATCTTACC
>JACCTF010000016.1 GCA_013812565.1 Pyrinomonadaceae bacterium
GTCGTGATGAGCTTCGGGCGCAATGCTGATCCTTTATACATCTTTGGTTCCACTGTCAGGTTGAAACGACTGCTGGACCAGAAGAATTTCTGATTCTACATTCGCGATTTGCGATTGGAAGATGAAATGAAGCGGCGTACAGGGTCATTTAATTCTCTCATGTGTATGCCACAGCCTTGAATGAGTAGGTAAAAAAGAGAGAATCTCACCCCAGAGATTTACGACCAAATAAACCTGGGGTGAGAATCAATGACAAGACAGAGTCCCGTCCTGATGCAGGTATTATGTGACATCACAGATCATCGTCAAGAACAAGGAAAGCGGCATTCTCTCTCAGCCATCCTCGCCCTTTCAATAGCCGCCATGTTGTGTGGCTATCGAAGCTATAGCGCGATAGCCGAGTGGGGGCGCAATTATGGCAAGGACTTTCTTGAGGCATTAGGGTTCACAAGCGAGAGCGCGCCATGTGCGGCGACATTCTTCAATGTTTACCGCAGGCTGAATAAAGAGGAATTAGAGAATAAGTTAGGTAACTGGGCAGAAGGCCTCATGCAATTAACGAGGGAAGAATCACAGAATGTGGAACAGATATGTATCGATGGCAAGACCTTGCGAGGAAGTCGCAAACAGGGTGCTCCGGCCGCACATCTACTGTCAGCCCTTGGGCAGAGATTAGGCCTGACATTAGGTCAGGTGGCCGTTGATGAAAAGACAAATGAAATTGGTGTCATCGTGAAGTTGCTCAAAGAATTAATGCTTAAGGGAAAAGTCGTGACGTGTGATGCCTTATTGACGCAGCGAGAAGTGGCGCACACCGTGACCGACCGGGGCGGTGAGTATGTGATGATTGTCAAAGGTAACCAGCCCACACTGCTGGCAGATATTAGTGACATCTTTAAGGATCGAGAGTGCTTCTCAGTAGAAGTTTCGGCCACCATCGATGAGGGTCATGGGCGCATTGAAGAACGAAGTTTAAGCGTGACACAAGCCCTCACTGATTATAGCGATTGGCCCGGGATGCAGCAGGTCTTTGAGATTAAGAGACAGGTTGTGATGAAGAAGACTGGGAAGCACAGGGCCGAGACCGTTTATGGGATAACCAGCTTAAGACCGGAAAAGGCAGGCGCAAAAACACTGCTCGACATTGTTCGAGGACACTGGTCGATTGAGAACAAATCGCACTGGGTGCGAGATGTCACTTTCGATGAGGATCGCTCGCGGGTCAGAGTTGGAAACATCCCACAAGTGATGACGACTTTACGCAATACAGCAATCGGATTAATGCGCTTGATGGGCGAATCCAACATTGCTGCGGCGTGCAGGACATTCGCTGCTAAACCTTGGACTGCTCTGGCCGTCATTGGCGTTCCAGCGAGAATTAAATGACCCTGGGTGTTAGTCCCCCTTCCTTGCCCCAGAGACCGTGGTGCGGCACGGCTCTCGTCCCGTTCAAGCGGCGCCAAGAGATGCGCCGAGCTAATCTTTACCAAAGAGCCCTCACTTTGACATTATGGATTGGACGCTTGACATCTCCCTATATGAAGGAGTTCTGACCTATGTGGAGACTCATGCCGAGCATAGCCCTCTACATATACATGGGCTTTTACTTTTACCACTCCGTTAGCACCGTCGTGGAAGACATCAAGGACGAAGCACCGCTGTGGATAATTACTATCGATGCCATCATGCTGTCGCTCGGCTTCACCGGGATGTGCCTCTATGAGCTGGGGGTTAGCTCCTTGGTGGTTAAAAGACTCTGGAGCGCGGTGAGCATCATGATCATCATGTACCATGCCGTGGTAAACATCCTCGTCCGCTACATGACCCTACGGGGCTTGACAGAGATTGACCCGAAAGAGATTACTGAGGTCGAGACTCTCAGCGCCGACCTAATCACGATCGTCATACTTCTGCCCTTGATCATCCTCAACATCCTGTACGCTTATTATTAGATGGTGTTGACTACATTGAAGACTAAAGAGGGCGCACCTCCGGCTCGCCTGTGGGAAACCTCATAGCTTCTTCACATCCGAAAGCCCGCCCCTTGCTAGAGGTTCTTGTGTGTGACATGTGCGCAGTTCTTACGCTTCCTGCGCAGCCGCTCGATACACCAACATCCCGTGGTGCGCCTGCTGGCGAAACATCTCGTTACGCAACTCCGGCCAGCACCGCTCAAAATCTTCCACTGTTGCCGCCCCGCCGCTGAGAAAAGCTTCGCGCATGTGCTGCTTCATCTGCTCCAGTGCTGCCGCTTCTTTGCGTGACTCTGCACGCGCTTGTTCCACTATCTTTAGTTCCACTGCTCGTTGGCGGTCCTGCTGTTCTTGCGACACTATCCTCCTGGAAACCACACCGGTGCTCATAGTAGTCCCCTCTCTGTGCGATTGCTGCGACATAAGCGGCGCGCTTGGCAGTTGACAGCCTGCCAATGTCCCGGCCATTTCACATACCCTTCCGTGTACTGATACTGGTATTGACCGCTGATGTCGTGCCCTCTGTAGCGAGCCTTCACTGTCGCCGTGCCATAGACCACGACCTCCGCTCCGTAGTCGCGCACCGTAACATCCTCGCAGCTGACGGAGTCAAGCACGAGGGCACCACTGCCGAGGTCCTCAAGACACTGCGCCTTGGTGATGACATCAAAGGGGGTCGTGATGATGAAGTCCTCGGCTAAGGTGCGGCCGAGCAGCGCCGTGTCGCGCTTGGTGACGGCTTCAACCCATTCGTGCTCCAACGTCGTCGCTCTTTGTCCGACGATCGTGGGACTGGCAGGCGCAGCTACCGCCTGAGACTCTAACGCAGTCTGAGCTCTCATGGTTCTTACTCCTTGTTATTACTGGCGAGTTATTTGTAAGTGAGGCTA
The DNA here is from genome assembly GCA_013812565.1 of Pyrinomonadaceae bacterium. GTDB lineage: Bacteria > Acidobacteriota > Blastocatellia > Pyrinomonadales > Pyrinomonadaceae > JACCTF01. The sequence goes on from JACCTF010000016.1 coordinate 2,864, forward strand.
AACGAAGGCAAGATTGACCAGCTACCGCGTAGTGGGAGAGAGAACATATACCTTACGTCTAGGCGTGTCAATAGAGATCTGCTGCGGTATGGACAGTTCTCGTGAGCAGCTACGAAGACCTCTGAGGAGGCGCAGAGAGGTGGGTCTTTTAGCTGTGTAAACACTTCGGATCTCAGCGTTCGCGGCGGCGTTCTTTCACCCAACTGTCGGTTATGCTTTGAAGCCTGCTCGCTAGGGTCGCCTTCTGTCTGACGTTGCGCGG
>JACCTF010000020.1 GCA_013812565.1 Pyrinomonadaceae bacterium
CCCGAGGAGGTATCTGAGAGATGTATCTTCGTATTGCTAAATTGCAAATTGAATTGCCGATGCCGAAGAAAGCTGACCCGGACGCGGCGGCGGCAGTGCAAGATTTGTTGGGCGGACGTTTCGGTGAAATGTCCACCCTGATGAACTACACCTATCAATCCTTCAACTTTCGCAACCGCGATAAGCTGAAGCCGTTTTATGATTTGATCGCCAACATCGCCGCTGAAGAGATGGGACACATCGAATTAGTTTCAGCGACGATCAATGGCCTGCTCGTCGGTACGACCAAAGCGGACGACCCGACGAAGACGCCGCTTGCTCCCGCCTTGGATGTCGGTAACCTGCGCCACTTTCTCGACACTTCACAGGCATCCTTCTGTGGTGATCCGGGGGGTAAATACTGGACCGGCGATTATGTGTTCAGCAGCGGCAACCTCGTGCTCGATCTGCTGCACAACTTCTTCCTTGAGAACGGCGCGCGGATGCACAAACTGCGCTGCTATGAAATGACAGATAACCCTGTGGCACGCGAGATGGTCGGCTATCTCCTCGTACGCGGCGGCGTCCACGCGCTCGCCTATGCTAAGGCGCTGGAGGAAGCGACCGGCGTTGACGTGAAGAAGATGATGCCGATTCCGAACATCCAAAACTCGAAGTTTCCCGAAGCTCGTAAGTTTGAGCAGAAGGGATACCACCGCAACCTTTACCGTTTTACTCCCGGAGACTACGTGGATGTTGACAAGATTTGGAAGGGGACGCATCCCGATGATGGTCAATCGTTGCAAGTCGTTGAGGGACCGCCCGAAGGCGGCGAGATTCCGGTGCTGCCGGAAGTCCCCGAGCAGTTTGCGCCTGATTATGATCCGGCGGAGTTGTTCGAGATTGCGAAGCGCCTCATGAAAGGATAAGCAGCGCCTTTAAACGATGAACGATGAACGATGAACGATGAATAAGAAGCAGCTGTCTTTTTAATTCATCATTCCGCGCTCATCGTTCATCGTTATCCAACGGTCACGAGCCACAGGCGATTTCGCCGACACCCTCGATCAATCTTTCAACTTCATCAGCCGTGGTGTAGCACGCGCATCCGGCGCGCACCAATCCTTCGCCCGATTGCCCGAGCCGTTCGACCACCGTCGTCGCATAAAAATCTCCATGCGATGCGAAGATTCCTTTATCAGCCAGACAGCGAACAACTTCGACTGAGGGGCGTCCTTGAACGGTAAATGCCACGGTCGGCGTGCGCGGCATACGGGGCGGCGGCCCGTATAAACGAACCTTCTCAATCGAAGATAACCCTTGCCATAACCTCGTCACTAATGCCGTGCCGCGCGTGTGCAGCGCGTCAAACGTCGCTTGCAGACGTTCGCGGCGTGTGTTGTGCTGCGCGTCGGCGAGCGAGGCGAGGAAGTCCACAGCGGCGGCTGCGCCAATCATGCCTTCGTGGTTCTGCGTTCCTGTCTCTGCTCGCTCGGGCGCAGCCTCAGGCGCGGGCAGAAGCTTCGGGAAGTCAAGCGATTGAAGTAAATCCTCGCGACCCCACAGCACCCCGGTGTGTGGACCATAAAACTTGTAGGGCGAACAGGCGAGAAAGTCGCAACCCATATGGCGCACGTCAACCAGTTCGTGCGGCGCGTAATGCACCGCGTCAACGAACACAAGCGCGCCGACCGCGTGCGCCATTTCGCAAGCGCCTCGAACATCGGTGATTGTTCCCAAAGCGTTTGAAGCCGCGCCGATGGCGAGCAGCTTGGTTCGCGGGGTGAGCTGTTGCCGAAGATCATTCCAGTCGAGCTGCCCCGCCTCGGGGCGCATCTTCACCGTGCGTAGCATAACCCCACGTTCACGGGCAAGCGCTTGCCACGGCGCGACGTTGGCGTGGTGATCCAGTTCGGTGACGACGATCTCATCGCCGGGGTCGAGTTGGCGACCGAGTGCTCGCGAAAGGTGGAATGTAAGGGTTGTCATGTTTGCGCCGAACGCGATTTCGGAAGGCAGCGCGCCTAAGAAATCAGCCAGCGCCGCTCGCGCATAAGCGATGGCCGCATCCGTCTCTACACTTGATGGATAGTCCCAGTGCGTGTTGGCGTTGTGGAAGTAGAGGTAATCGGTTATCGCTTCAACGACTCCGCGCGGCACCTGCGTACCGCCGGGGCCATCGAAGTATGCGACCGTGTGGTTTCTGGAGCGTCGCTCTAAGGCCGGGAAGTGCGTTCGGATTTCAGAAGTCGGGGCAACCGGAATTGCTTGCTCCGAACGTTTGGCCGCCGTTCCGTCATGATCGTAACTCATCACGCATTCTCCTCGTCATGTACAAAGCTTTGCGCAGCGCTTCTGCGGCATCTTGATTTTGAAAGTTCGGCTTGTATATTAACCGAGGATGCGTAGATCCTTCGCATCGAAGCCCATCAAGTAGAGAATGCTGTCGAGAGTCCCCCGGTTGAGACTGAGGTCAGCGATTGCTTGTAGTTTAGGCTTGGCGTGAAAGGCGATGCCGAGTCCCGCGGCTTGCAGCATAAGGATGTCGTTGGCTCCGTCGCCGACCGCGACGGTCTGCTCCATCCGGCAGCCGAATGCCTGGGCCATGTCAACCAGAAGTTGCGCTTTGCGTTCGGCATCAACGATTGTTCCCGTAACTCGTCCGGTAAGATTATCGCCCGCCACTTCTAATTGATTGGCAAAGGCAAAATCGAGGTTGAACCTTTGCTTTAGTTCATCCACGAAGAAGTCGAAGCCGCCGCTGACCAGGCCGATTTTAAACCCTAAGCTCTTCAACACGCTGACGAGTTTCTCTGCCCCGGCGGTCATCGGCACTTGCGCGAGGAGCTCGCGCGCTCTGGAAAGTTGGAGTCCTTCCAAACACCTGACGCGTTCCCTGAGAGCTTCTTTGAAATCCAGCTCTCCCTGCATCGCACGTTCCGTGATCCTGGCAACCCGTTCAGCACAGCCGCTTAGGCGTGCGAGTTCGTCGATTACCTCCATCTGGATAAAGGTCGAATCGACATCCAGACAGATCAGCCGTTTGTTGCGGCGGAAGAGATCGTCTTTCTGAACGGCCATGTCGATGTCCAGTTCGGAAGCGAGATTCAGTACGCGGCCACGCAAGTCCTGTAGTTCGGCGGAAGAAAAGCTTTCACCTCTGGGAAGATCGACGATGAGTTCCAGCCCGTTGAGGTCTCCTTCGGAGAGAGCCTTGATCTCCCCGATGTTCATTCGGTGAAGGGCGAAAAACTCTGTGACCGCCGCGACCGCCCGCCCATCCTCCAAGTTCCCGAGAAGCGTCACGCGCAGAGAGACGGGCGCACCCAGTTCGCCACCTTCGGCGGGCATCGCTTGAAAGGTTCCCAGTTCGAGCCGAAGCCCCAAATTGCTTACGGCAAAGAGAATCTTTCTGAGCGCATGGGCGCTCGGAGGTATATCGATGATGGCCGACAAAATAAGATAGCCGTGCAGAACCGATTGCCCGATGTCGATCAGTCGCGCCTGTTCCTCGGCAATGATGCCCGTTAAAGTTGAAGTGATACCCGGCTTGTCCGGGCCAGATATATGAAGAACGATACAATTCTCACATCCCTTGGAAATCATCTGTTTATATTGTTCCTTGTCAGCGGCGGGTGGTCGTACACGGGATAAAATTCGCCAATGTTCAGCAAAGCGGATTCTTCTATAGCAAGCTCATGCACCAGAAATTGCATCACGCGCAATTTGTCTGAACGATCTATAGCAAAATGTATTGTTGGTAGTCCCGGCTTCAGCCGGAATTTTTATTAGCCACCGCTATCGCCTGAAGGCGGTACTACGAACTCTCTTTTTCTTGAAATCTATAGTTCTCGTAAAGTTGGCAGTAGTTCGGTTAACTCCGATGAGATTCAGGAGTAATCTCAACTACTTTCACTTTGCCGGATCGTGTGAATGTTTGATCTCATCACTCATCACTTTTCAACCCTTACCAGCCAAATACCGATTGAGCTAGGTTACGGAAGACAAAGAAGGAGAAGAAGGCGTAGAACGCCGAGCATGCGAGCAGCGCCATCTCACGCCACAGCGGGGCACGCACGGCACGCGGCAGGAAGCGGCGGTTGACGAGGAAAATCTGTATGCCCCCGATCACCAGCACCAACCCGGCGACGTTGGCGAGGATCGTAAACAGCATCATCGGAGAAGCCGAGCGGATCATGATCACTCCCCAAACTGAGAATGCTGCCAGAATGCCATAGTAGATTTTTCGTATGCCGCCTTTTTGGATGCGCAGTCTGCCGCTCGACATCCACAAACAGTCGGTCACGGTGCGAACCAGTATGTCAGTGTT
>JACCTF010000026.1 GCA_013812565.1 Pyrinomonadaceae bacterium
CGTTGTGCTCGGCCAACCGTCCGTCGTGCGTGACTTGGTTTTGAGCGAGCGTGGCGATTTGTTCGGCCGCGACTTCCTGCCGCTCGATGATGAAGTTCATGACGCGTTCCAGTTCTTCGGGTGTCATTGCTTGCCTTTCTTCTTGCTACTCCAGGTAGTGACCAAGTAGTTCTGTCCGCAGCTCGGCAGGCAGGCCCTTGTGGATCATGCGAAGCGACTTCGGAACCGCTACAGAAGGCACGCGCATCGCACACCACCGGCTCATCTTCTCCTCGTAGTGCCAGCGATAAAATGGTCCGTCGCCTCGTTGACTGTAGAACACATCATGCTTGGCGAGCGCGTCTGTGCTGGCGGCGACTGAATAGATCCGCACTCCACGCATGAGAAACTCGCTCACTTCTTCTGCCCGCCCTTCTAACGACTTCAGCCACTCGGCGACACGTCCACCCATCCGGATGGTTACGCGCCACTCCTCGTCACTCATCACGCGCCACTGAGCGTCGAAGCCGGGGTAGTCACCTTTATCAGCACAATAGCGATATTCAACAGCACCCTCAGCGCGTACACAGAACTCCATCTGTGGGAGTTTACCGAAGGCATCAATGATGAGCGTCGGCGTGGCTTGTTCTTCCTGCATTACTTCACTGCTCACTTCTTACCTCTCTTTTACTGGTAGCGGTCGCCTGCTTGGGCGGCCTGCCGAGATGCGGTGAAGGCTGCAAGGTCAAAATGTTCTGTTGGCACAGAAAAGTTGTTATCGCGCGCATCTTAATCGCACGGTTTTCTGCTCTTTTACCTTTCACTTCTTACCACCTTTCTTCTTACTCGCCGACCGGCTAGGAGTCGCTCGAAACAGGTATGGCCCAGGGCTGCTTGATTTCCAGCGCTTCCGGTACGACGGCGACGACTTCATCTCTGGAGATGTAGATCTCACCGTCGGGGACGGCAACCGCCGTCGTGAAGAAGTCGATCCGCCCGCCGGCAGCGTTGACTTCGAAGCCGTACGCCTTGATCGTGATGTTCCCGCCGTTACGGAAGTAGACCCGGTAAGTCGTCAACTCAGCTTCCATCACACGCTTCTTTACTAATGAAGACGGATGTTCAACAACGGGCCGAGCTGGAGTCGCGCTCATTTCTTACTGCCTTTCTTCGTTGCCTCTAATTGTTTGAGTTTCGCTGCTTCGTAGGCTTGTAGCGCTGCCAGTGTCACGCCGCTCAAGCGGGCGAGCCCTGCCGGATTAGTGTCGCGCAGTAGAAGCAGGCGCTCGTAAAACGCATTCGGCTGGAACGTAACGTTCGGAGTTTCAATGTTCACTTCTTGTTGGCCTTCATCTTACTCGCTTGCTGCCCGTCTTCCGTCGCCTTCCTAAACGCTTGGTTAAGCTTTTGGGCGGTCCTGTCCGCTTGTTTCATCTCGTCCTTACGCTTGCCGTCGAGGGCCGCCTTGGATGGTCTGCCGGTAGGACGATCAGCAACAAGCTTCAGGTCTTCTTCTTGGATTACATAGTCACGGCCAATCTTCTGCGCGGGAAGTCGCCCCGCCCAAATCAGATGTTGGACACGTCCTACTGTTACACCTAAACGTTCCGCTACTTCCGCTGTGCTAAGTAGTGCCATAACTCAAAAGATAGGTGCAAAATAATTATATGTCAAGGCAATTAATTCTCTTGACATATAGTATGTCATGGCATATACTTTCTTTCAGTTCGACATCACATTTCAAGAGAGGATCAAAGACAATGACACAGCAACTTCAGAACGCGATCAACAAGGCGAGCAGAATCAAGATGACGGTGAAGTTCTTGGGCAACCGCTCATATCTCGTAGTCACCCCGCAGGCGCACCGGTACACCGTCCGCTTCGAGACGTTCGACGGCCAGCGATACGGGCGCTGCAACTGCAAGGCGGGCGCGGCGAACATGGCGTGCTACCACCTCCCGAAAGCCGCGATGGTCGATACGGCGATCCAGAGCATGAGGTCGCACTAAGCAGCAAGGGCTACCTCAGCGCTCGCAACGCCGGGGTAGCCCTCAACATCAACCCCCAACCTTCAAGAAAGGAAAGAAGATGCTAGGTAATTCTAACACGACACAAAACGGTGAGCGCTCACAGTTTTCACCTGCTACCCCGGTGCAGAAGTCCGACGCTGCACAGCGACTTGAGAACGCCCGCCAGCGCGTCAGGTTCGCCCTCAGAGCAGCCGAAGAAGGTCCGCTGACTGTTTCCACGGCTGAT
>JACCTF010000363.1 GCA_013812565.1 Pyrinomonadaceae bacterium
TATGTAGGTAGAGTACATGTTGGGCAGCGTGTCGTAACAAATTATTAACGCGAATTCTTTTACGCGGTTTTCTTCCTGTAGCGGTAGTAACAAGCATAAAGACCAATTAGAAGCTTTGTTTAGTGGGCCTGGGGCCTACCCTGGGAAGTGTGTGCCTTCTTCCAGGTTGTAACGACAAAGTGAAGCGAAGCTAAAGTTCAGTTCATTCAATTGTAAGTCGCGAGGATACACAGATGATGAGGAAAAGATTTAAGATGTTGTTCATCTCCCGGTTGCTACTTCTCTCTGGCGTGATCTTCGCAACCATCGCTGAGGCACAGACTCTGCGCTCCGCCGAAGAATATATGAAGCGCGGCGATGCGCGGTACGATCGAGGAGATATGGATGGTGCGATTGCTGATTTCACCATCGCTATTGATATGGCTTCGCGGCTCGCTCCCAGGCGAAGAAAGATCGGCGACGCGTGGAAAGAGGAAGAAGCGATGCGCGCCGCTGCGGGTTTTAGTAATGCGCGTGTCATCGACCCACGCGCGGCCGCGGCTTATTCCAATCGTGCCAATGCACGCTATGCCAAAGGCGATGCCGAGGGTGCGCTCGCCGACCTTGATCAAGCCCTCTCGATCAGCCCACGTCTTGCGATTGCTTTCTATAACCGTGGCACAATTTACGCCAATCAAGAAAAAATTAATGCTGCCCTTGCTGATTTCGACCGCGCAATCAAGATCGATCCCCGGATGGCTGATGCTTATCACAACCGCGGCAACCTGAAGTATCTCTCAAAGAATTTAGACGGCGCGCTTGCGGACTATAACAAAGCCATCGAACTCAATCCGCGCCGTGCCGAGACTTACGATAATCGTGGTCTTGCTCGCGAAAACAAAGGAGATCTTGCTGGCGCGGTGGTTGATTACAGCAAGGCTATCGAGCTTTTCAGCAAAGCCGTCAAGATAAATCCGCGCATTGCCGTGGCCTATTTAAATCGAGGAGTGATTTACATGTTGCAGAAGAACGATTCAGCGGCACGGCGCGACTTTGATGAGTGTCTGCGGTTCAACAAAGAGATGCAGCTTGTGCTGGAACGGCGCATCAAGGAAGTGCAACAGCGGCGAGCGGCTTCGCGCTGAGATTGAAGATTGTTTCCGACACTCGGAACATACGCTTAATAAAGGTACCAGTTATGATTATCCCTTGTAGACCGCTTACACTAGGCTTCAACCTTCTCAAGCTCGCACTCTTTCTCCTTCTTACTTCCCTAGCTTTCGCACAGCAGAACACGGGAGCTTTGCACGGCCAAATAACCGATCAACTCGGCGGTGCGGTTGTCGGCGCGACTGTCACCGCCGTCGATGCGAACGGTGTTGAAAAGATTGCCATCACCGACAACGAAGGCGGCTTTGTGTTCAGCAATCTTCCCCACGGGACGACCGGAGCGCCCGACGCTGGAATCATCGGCAGAAACTTACGCAGCGGAACACCAACCTTATTGGAGGAAACATCCGGCATCGCGCCCGGCACGCGCAAGAATTCCGCTATCTATTCGCAGGGATGTATGCTGAGCCTGCATGATCAGCGGCGGGGGATCAAGCCGCCGCCTTCATTTTTACTTGTTGATTCGAGAAGCAAGACGGGCTGTCCGACTCTCAAAAACCCTGTTTGCAGTACACGCGCATACAATCTTGCTTCGCCAGGATGTGTGGTTTGCGCGATACGCTTGAACTCGCCATTAACGAATGAAGCTGCAATGTTTTTGCAAGGCACAGTGTAGCTACTGATTTCAATAACCGCTTTGTCGCCTAGGGCCAGGCGGCTGCCCGGCTGAAGCCGCGCCCAATCAAGGTTAACAACCGTGATGTTCTCGCCAATTGACCCGGGATAGATCGGGTGTCCTTCCGCTTGTAGTCGCAGAATAAGTTCGAGCGCGTATAAGCAGACGGCTCGCTCGGGGCCGCCGTGAAAGCGTGAATGCGCTTGTGTGTCGCCCACCAGTCCTAGGGATGTAAGCGCGGTTTCGCGCACCGGAAGTTTCGGCACTCCGCCCGTCGAACAGTTGAGTTGGAAGATGCGAGGCTCCATTTTGCTCCGAGGTTTTAGGATATAACAGAGTTAGCGTGTGTACTTTTGCTCGGCCCTTGAGAGCAACTTTGAAGCTTGCCGTCAGGCTCATAGTTCATCAGCCGACGAACCACTAGGCGCACCAAGGTTAATTTAATCTTTACCTTTCAACATTAGCCTTCCCGGCGTCTTGACGGTTAGTAAAGTCTCTTCCATATCGAAATCTGAACGACCCTGCTTGCGATTGTTTACCTTCCCCATCTAATCTAACAAAATTTGAAGCCCGGCGAGTTCAGCATAGAGATTTATCATCCCGAAGATAAGGTTTATCAAAAATGTTTAAGCGAGTGATACTTGGCGCAAAGCCAAGTATGTTGATTCTAAGTTTGTTGATTCTAGGTTTACTGATTTTAACGATGCCGGTTATGGCACACGATTATTGGCTTGAACCGGAGGCTTTTATGATGCCGGCGGGTAGTAGCGTGATCGTTCGGATGTACCTCGGGGATGATTTCAAGATCGAGGAGGAACGTCCTTTTCAGAAGAATCAAACGCCGCGGTTTCAAATGTTCTCGGCCCAAGAAACGCAAAATCTGTTGCCATCAGGACAAGACGGAAAAAGCCCGGTGGCGCAGGTTACGCCCCGCGTGGCAGGCAATTACCTGATCGCAATGGAACGCAATGCGCAGAACATTAAACTTGATGCCGAGAAGTTCAGGCAGTACCTCGCTGAAGAAGGATTAAACCAGATTATCGCTCTCCGTCAACAATCAGGTGAAGACAAAACGGAAGGGCGCGAACGCTACAGCCGTTATCTCAAATCGTTGCTCAAAGTCGGAGATCGGAACACGGATGTTTACAACCGCATCGTCGGGCACCGACTTGAGCTTGTGCCACAAGCTAACCCGTATGAGTTGAAGGTCGGCGACCCGCTCAAGGTGCGCGTTTATTTCGATGGTAAACCGCTGAGCGGCGCAAAAATCTTTGCGTACAGTCGTGAAGCCGGACAAGTCTTTACGCAATCGGCAACAACTTCGGGCGATGGATCGATGTCATTCACGCTCGACCGTCCGGGCCAGTGGCTGATTCGGCTTGTCCACATGCGGCGCTGCGCGGCCC
>JACCTF010000049.1 GCA_013812565.1 Pyrinomonadaceae bacterium
GCAGCAATCGAGTATGCGAAGAACGTCGAGCGCAATGGGGCTGATGGAGCGGGGCTTTATGAGCAGGAACAGAAGCGTCAGGGGGAGATTAATAATCAACTCATCAAACAGAGCGGCACTGAGAACCAGTACATTCTCCATGATGAGATGGGCAAGTGGATGACTGATAACGTCACGGTCGTTCGCTACAACGACCGCCTGCAAGCGACCGACAACAAATTGCTTGAGCTGATGGATCGTTACCAGCGCATCTCGATCAATGATTCAAACATGTGGGCAACCGCCTCGCTGCCACACGCACGACAACTCTGGAACATGATGCAACTGGCGCGCGTGATGACATTGGGAGCTTTGAACCGCAACGAATCACGCGGCGCACACTACAAGCCGGACTTTCCGAATCGCGATGATGACAACTTTATGAAGACGACGATTGCGGAATATTCCGGCGAAGGCCCGGTGATCTCTTACGAGGCGGTTGACGTCTCGCTCGTCAAACCGCGCAAGCGCGACTACAGCAAAGGCAAAGAATCGAAGCAGTCGCCCGTCTCGGCTGAGCTTACGGCGCAGGCGGCAGCGAGCGGACTACCTGTGAAAGAGGGCGCGGCGCAGATGCAGGAAGCTGGTTGGGAGTATCGACCGGAGAACATGACGAACCCGGCCACCTGGACGCAGAACAAGGAAGAAGTGGACAACACAGTCAGCGGCGATTACAAGACAAGCGCGGAGCAGGGCAAAGACATTAGAGACGCGGGAGGTAAATCAACAGAGTTATGAGCACAGCAGTAACCAACGGACACGCGAAGAAATCATCGCCGGTCAAACGTCAGAATCCGCCTGAGTTCGTCGAGCTTCGCATCAAACGACGCGCTAACCCGGATGCCGAAGCCTACTGGGAAGATTTTCGGATTCCTTATCGCCCAAACCTAAATATCATCTCGTGTTTGATGGAGATTCAGAAGAATCCTGTCACGAAAGATGGCCGTGCGACGACGCCCGTAGTGTGGAACATGAGCTGTTTGGAGCAGGTCTGCGGCATCTGCACGATGATTATCAACGGCAAGGTGCGTCAATCATGCTCCGCGCTCGTTGACCAACTAGACCTGCCGATCACGCTCGAGCCGATGACCAAGTTTCCCGCAGTGCGCGATCTGATTGTTGACCGCTCAGAGATGTTCGAGCACTTGAAACGGGTTAAAGCGTGGATCGAGATTGATGGAACCCACGACCTTGGCCCCGGCCCGAGGATGGATCAAGAGACCGTGGCCGAGCGTTACAACTATTCGCGCTGCATGACGTGCGGCTGCTGCCTTGAAGCCTGTCCACAATACGGCGATGGAAATTTTATCGGGCCACAAGCCATCGCACAGGTGCGCCTCTTCAACATGCACCCGTCGGGCAAGATGACGCGCGACGAAAGAATCGAAGCTCTCATTCAGGAGGACGGCATTCAGAACTGCGGCGACGCGCAGAACTGCGTGAGAGTCTGCCCGATGTCGCTCCCCTTAACGAAGGCGATCTACGAAGAGAACCGCGAAACAATCATTCACGGCTTGTTCGGTTGGCTGAGAAAATAAGGTAAACGAAAGAAGGCAAAAGTGGAGGCCGGTGCAACACCGCTTCTCATTTACTTTTGCCTTTTTGTCTTGTTCAGAGTCCGAGCACGTTGACGAGTTCCTGCACCGATGCAGCACTCTTTTGCAGCGCGATACGTTCTTCAGCCGTCAGGTTAATCTCGATGATCTGCTCCAGTCCGCGCGTCCCAAGCTTGCACGGAACGCCGACATACAACCCGTTGATCCCGTACTCGCCTTCGAGGTAGGCGGCGCATGGCAGAATTTTCTTCTTGTCTTTGAGAATCGCTTCCGTCATCTCAACGGAGGCGGCGGATGGAGCGTAATAGGCCGAACCGGTTTTCAGTAACCCGACGATCTCCGCGCCGCCGTTCGCTGTGCGCTTCACGATAGCGTCGAGCTGATCTTTCGATAGAAGTTCGGTCACCGGGATTCCAGCGCATGTTGAGTACCTTGTGAGCGGAACCATTGTGTCGCCGTGCCCGCCGAGCACAAAGGCCGTCACGTTTTCAACCGAAACATCAAGCGCTTCTGCGAGGAAGCAGCGCATGCGCGCCGAGTCGAGCACGCCAGCCATGCCGATCACCCGATGCTTCGGAAACCCTGAACGCCGAAGCGCGACCTGACACATTGCGTCCAACGGATTCGAGACGACAATAAGAATCGCATCGGGCGAATACTTCACCACCTGGTCTACGACGTTTGAAACAATCCCGGCGTTCGTCTTGAGGAGATCGTCGCGGCTCATGCCAGGTTTCCGGGGGATACCGGCAGTGATGATGACAACGTCGGAATTTCTCGTATCCTCGTAGTTATTCGTCGAGCCAAGGAGCCGGACATCGAAGCCCTCAATCGGCGCGGCCTGCGCCAGATCAAGCGCCTTGCCCTGCGGCACACCCTCCATGATGTCCATCAACACCACATCGCCCAACTCTTTGCTCGCCAACCAATGCGCTGCCGTCGCGCCGACGTTCCCCGCACCCACAACTGTGATCTTGTTCCTTATGCCCATGCTTCTCCTCCGGAGAAGAAGTGACAAGTGAACAGTGACAAGTGACAAGATCTGGAGCAATCCCTTGCTTCTTACTTGTCACTTGTCACTTGTCACTGTTCACTTCTTCATGTTTTCAATGATTGCGTCGGCAAACTCGCTTGTCTTCAGCTTCGTCGCCCCTTCCATCTGGCGATGAAGGTCATAGGTGACTTTGCGCTGGCCGATGGTTTCTGTTAAAGCGTCTGTGATGAGCTTGCCTGCTTCCGGCCAACCTAAATAATCAAACATCATTACGCCAGAGAGGATTACCGACCCCGGATTGATGACATCTTGCCCGGCATACTTTGGTGCGGTGCCGTGCGTGGCTTCGAAGATCGCTGCGTTGTCGCCGATGTTCGCGCCGGGAGCGATACCGAGTCCTCCGACCTGCGCGGCGGCAGCATCTGAGATATAGTCGCCGTTCAAATTTGGTGTGGCAAGCACTTCATACTCTTGCGGCCGAAGCAGAAGCTGCTGAAACATCGAATCGGCGATGCGGTCGTTAATCAAAATTTTGCCTTCCGGCAACTTCCCATCATGCTTCTCCCACAAATCTTTCTCCGAGATAACTTCGGATGAAAACTCTTCCGCTGCAAGCTGATAGCCCCACTCGCGAAATGCGCCTTCGGTGAACTTCATGATGTTACCTTTGTGAACCAGCGTCACCGTCCGGCGATTGTTGGCGAGCGCATACTGAATAGCGCGCCGCACAAGATTCTTTGTTCCCGTTATAGAAATTGGTTTTATGCCGATGCCGCTGTCTTCCCGCACGTTGAATCCGAAGTCTTGCAAGAAGCTGCGCAGCTTCGCTGCCTTCTCCGAGCCTTCCTGAAATTCAATACCGGCATAAACATCCTCGGTGTTCTCGCGAAAAATAACGATATTAACTTTCTGCGGCTCACGCATCGGAGAAGGGACGCCGTCGAAGTAGCGGACGGGCCGCACACACGCATAGAGATCAAGCTCTTGTCGGAGTGTGACGTTCAATGAACGTATGCCGCCGCCGACGGGGGTGGTCAGCGGCCCTTTGATCGTGACGACGAACTCGCGTATGGCATCGAGCGTGTCGCGCGGCAACCACTCGCCAAACTTCTCAAAGGCTTTTTCGCCGGCAAAAATTTCATACCAAACAATTTGACGTTTTCCCCCATACGCCTTCTCTACTGCCGCATCAAACACGCGCGAGGAAGCGCGCCAGATGTCCGGTCCGGTGCCATCGCCTTCAATAAAGGTGATGATAGGGTGGTTTGGGACAGTAAGGCGTCCGTTATGGATTTGAATCCGTTCGCCTTGAGCAGGCACCGGCGCTCCGTTGTAAGATCCAGGGCTAGGCATGTAAACCTCCGTCGAAATTAACGTTCGCTTCACTCCGCCACGCGCGAATGCACGAACGCTCGATCTATTATGTCGAGCCGCTTAGTTGCAGAGGTGGAAGCACGTTCCTCAGATGTAAGACGTGAAGGAGCGCGAGTGTACAAGCGGGTGCGCGCGGGTGTCAAGCATGGCAAACTTACAATTAAGGGTTACGGAATGTTGAGTTCGAGATGCGAAGTTTCGAGTCACTCACGCTTAATCTTCCTTTAACTTTGAACTCCGTACTTCCTACTCTGATCTGCCACAACTTACAAACATAAGTACGCTGTTCGATGTAAAATACGAAAGCGTTCGCGTAAATTTCGCCTAAATAATGCGCCTAGGATTTAATGGCAAACATCCGGCGGCTGTTTTAGTTTCCGGATGCGCGCATGGGAGGGTTGATGGATTTCATTGCTTGGTTGAGAGGATTGTTCACACCGCAGCGCAAACGTAAGCGCAAGCGTCGGCGCCGCTCATCATCAAGGTCTTCACGCTCTGGCGACGGAACTGATGTCGATCCTCTCAATCCTTTTCCCGAACCAGTTTACATAGAGATTCGTGACTCGATTGATCTGCACTCTATCGCACCGCACGACGTCGAGCGCGTTGTTGAAGAATACTTACGGCAAGCGCATGACCGAAGCTTCCGCACGGTTCGTATTATTCATGGAAGGGGCAAAGGCGTGCAGCGCGCGATTGTGCGAAGCGTTCTCGTGCGCGCGCCTTTTGTTGAACAATGGACGGACGCTCCACCACAAGCCGGTGGTTGGGGCGCAACCATCGCGCATCTCTCCTTGAGAAACGATGCGGATGGGTGATTAAGCAAAGTTTGTGAGGTGATGTGCGCCGGCGGCGCGTAACGACTAATCATCTAACGGCTGAAGCGGATTGATAAGCTTTGCGGACACGATGTGACAGATCGACGCTGCTCATCGAGCGTTAATTTTGACATTTTCAAACGTGACAGCAATTTCTTTGCGAAATAGCGATGACCGTTTGCTAAAGTCATACTGATAATGCACTGGAAAGTAAAAGCCCGCTACGCTTTCCCTTCGCAGCAGGCTTTTACAAACAATCACTCAATACCTTCCGAGTCGAGTGATCGATCTTTCTCAATCGCAGTGACGTTCTTGTTTACACTTCCCTTCGTTTTTAGGGGAAGTCGCTTCTGCCTGAGCGGTAAACGACATGATGGATAAATGCTACGGCAGTAGCGCGACGGTAAAGTCGCTTGCAACGCGTGATCATCGTCGATGCGGGGGGGCTAGTCCTAGTCGGCGGCAACGAACCAGTGCTCGATCTGTGGGTAGCGACGACCCTTTGTTAACATCACCTTCTGTGATGCGGCAAAAGATTTACCATCAACGTAGAAGGTGAAATGCGCGAGGTGAGAACGCGAGAGTGCGCTTTCTGTTTCTTCGGATGGCGGCAACTTAGTGGTTTGCACTTCAACATTCATTTGGCTGTTATTACATCTTCCTTCAAGGATACGTCGAAAACGGCCTCCGCAGTGGATTATAGTTCCCTTCATGCTTTCTTCTCCTGCAGTGCTTGTGGGTTAGTACGTTGGGTGGCAGCCGCTAGCAGGAGCAAACATGCTTTGGCTGCCAACGACAGATGGAGTAAACGAGCGTGCGGCACTCCACTCACTGTTTTGGGGCGAGAGAGCGGTTTTCGGTAACACTACCTTCCCGGATACGCCTTGGTGGTCGCTCTTTAAACCGGCGCGGCGCGGTCGACTCTGTGCGGGGAGACGGCTAAAGCGGTGAAGGCTTCAGGCCGCGCCTCCCTGTTGTAGGTCAAGTTGCATGCCGCCACCGACTGACAGCGACGTCTATCTGCTAAAGCTGATGCACGCTAGCGTTTAACCACGAGTGCGAGCGTAGAGGCATGGACGGCTGCGGCAAGGGGTCGATCATTTTGGCAGGTCAAGATAAACGCTCGGTCAGATGTTTGATTGATCGAGTTTCACGTTTACGGTATAGGAGCCTCAGTGTAGGCCGATGCTGCAAAGTGCTTCTGAATTTATGAATTGTGGCATGAAAGATTGACGATCCGTGTGATCCTCAGCGCCGGGTGGGAGTAGCGACCACAGCTTCAAGACGCTGCAGTTCAGCGACCGCCATTCGATACTCAATAAACTTCTGATCACCGTTCTGTCTGACCCAACGAAGAAAGGGAAGCGCATCATCACGGCGATTAGAAAGCGCTAGATTTATTCCGATGTAAGCTTGCGCTTCGACAACCTTGTTGCTGTCGTTCGCTAACCCGAGCAGGGCTTGCGCGGTGAGGTCGCGGCGCAGGTGCCGGATGACAGGGTAGGGCCACACGGATGTGTCACATTGGGCAGCCGCTTCATCGAGGATTCTGCTGGCATCCATGTTGCGCCGCGCTTGTCGGTATCCCAAATAAGCGGCGATCACCATGTACTGTGACCTGGCGTTGCGCCATCCTCTGAGGCGCAGGTAAGTTTGCGCATCGAGCGCGGCTGGCTCGCCGCCAGCCAAGTATATATTAACCCATCTGCGGTTGCTGTAGCTTTCGGCATCACTCGGATCAAGTCGAACAGCCTGCCGCAACGCCTCGACAGCTTCCTTGTATTGCCCCAGAGCAGAGTATGCCAACCCTAAGTTGCTATGTATCACGTAATCGTTCGGGTCGAGACGAACAGCTTGCCGGAAAGGCTCAATCGCTTCCTTGTTATGATTCATGCGGTGATACGCAAGCCCTAGATTGTTATGTGCAAGAGAACTGTGCGGTTCAAACTGGATAGCCATCTTGAAGGCTGCAACCGCTTGCGCGTACCGGCCAAGCTCGCCGTAAGCGATGCCGAGGTTGTTGTACGCATCCGCGTCGTTTGGTTGAAGACGGATCGCTTGATTGAGAATTTCGAGGGCTTCCCCATACTGACCGAAGTAGGCGAGGAGCGCGCCGAGGTTGGCGTGCGCGGCTGAATCCTTCGGATCAAGATTGATGACCGACCTGAAGGCTTTGACCGCTTCGATGTACCGGCCCAGTCTGCTGTAGGTCATGCCCAGATAGTAATACGACTCGGCGTGGTTTGGGGCGAGCCGGACTGATTGCTTGAAAGCCTCGAGTGCTTCTTTATACCGCCCCAGTTTGTACTGCTGGGTACCAGTGGCGTGATGTGTCGCGGCGTCATTTGAACTCGGCTGACTATGATCTCCTGCCAAACGCACCCCGCCCGGTGTTTGCTGCCCGCTGTGTTTTGGTTCGAGTATTGATGTTGTGCGTTCGCCGAACGTCGGTGAAGCGAGGGCTGCAAGGAGCACGACAGTTAGCCAGTGAGAGTAATTTGATTTCATTGTTCCTCCACGAACTTCAGCTTCAGTTGCTCGCGGCCGAAAGGTCAGCGCGTGCCGGGGCTAAGCAAAAAGTTCTGAACAACCGCTTGAAAAAGGTTAATCGAGAAGCTTACTTATATTTCCCGAACAAGCGGCGCGTGCTTCGGGCAGACGCGTTTCTGGCAGGGAGTCGCCGAGAGCATAGCGACCAGCGCGTCCTCACGGGTAAATACTACGTTGATATGATGCCAAGTCAAGAGAAAGATTGCTTCAAAGGTGTTCCCTTAAAACGTTTTGCGACGACCAAGTGAGATGGTTGATTCACCTCTCGATGTGTCGATTGAAAGAGTTGAAGTCCTCGCATGCATTAGGATCAATGTAACAGTACGGTAACATAAAGGTAGCAGCATACCGATACTCATGTCCTGCTCACCACGATCAATCTGTTCGAGGCCACCAACAAGATGGCATGATGTGAAACGTGGGCCGATGTGTTAAGTTCGATGCCGTACAGGTTTACGAGTAAACTTATCCATACATCGGCCCTACTTATCTGAGCAAACCGGATGGCGCGTAGGGCGGCGTATGCCCCAGACAACAGCCCCACAGTTTGCTGACTTTTAACTTTAGATATCCCTGGCAACATAGAATTTACATCACTTCTAAAACCTTGCTGCGAGCGAGGTCGTTTAGTATTTCATACCGGCTACAAGAACTATTTTTCGCAGTGTAGATTGAGGCTGCAACAGTTCACCGCCCTTCTGGTTTTTGGCGAAGGGCGTTAGGGTTAGAGGAGATACCGTGGCAACTTTACGTGACGTCGCCGCTCGTGCCGGCGTTTCAACGGCAACTGTTTCGCATGTCATCAACAACTCTCGACGCACCACGCCTGAAACACGCGCGCGCGTTGAACAGGCAATCACTGAACTTGACTTTGTTCCAAGCCGAGCCGGGCGGTTGCTTGCGCTGCAAAAAAGCTCGTCAACTCGTACATCGTCTGACGCAGAGCACGCCATCGCGGAGGTTGCTGATGGTTTTTCGGATGATCAGAAGAC
Organism: Pyrinomonadaceae bacterium; assembly: GCA_013812565.1. Taxonomy (GTDB): domain Bacteria; phylum Acidobacteriota; class Blastocatellia; order Pyrinomonadales; family Pyrinomonadaceae; genus JACCTF01. The sequence goes on from JACCTF010000049.1 coordinate 8,324, forward strand.
ATCTCTGCAAGATAATTCACGCGCACCACAAAGCGAGCACCCGAGTCTTTCAAGCGGCACAGTGCGCACGCTGCTCAGGGCAGTCCGCGCCGCTCAGCCCGTCTCGCGCGCTGAACTCGCCAGGCGATTAGCAGTTAACCGCAGCACCATCACGGAGCTTGTTAAACCGCTCTTAGCTTCCGGCGTGTTGCACGAAGGGGAGCCAGAAGCATCAGGCGTGCGAGGCCGCACGGGGCGTCCGCCCATCGGATTGTCTTTCAACACCCGGCGCGCCTTTTTCATCGGCGTGAACATCGGTGTTCGGCAGAGCCAAGTTGGCATCACAACCACAGACCACCAGAAGTTAGCCGAAACAAGTTTCGATACGCCTGCCGACTCAGCAGCGGCGCTCGCGCACATTAATTCAACGATCACCGAAATACGCGCTCAGATTCCGGAGGGAGCTCAAACTTTTATCGGCGTGAGCGTACCAAGCCCCGTCTGTGCCGAACATGCGCGGTTGCTTTACGCGCCGCATCTTGGTTGGCGCGATGTAAACATTCGGGAAGCACTGCGCTTCACAGAGCGACGCGACAACGCTGGTAAGGTTGATAAGGTGAATAGCGATCATGTGGTGCCGGTCGTCGTCGAGAACGATGCTACGGCTGCCGCGATGTACGAAGTCAGGCGACGCATGCGCGAATCAGCCGATGGTTTATGGAAAGACTTCATTCTAGTGCGTGCCGGGACAGGAATCGGTGTCGGCCTGGTGCGTGATGGCGAAGTATACCGCGGCACCGGAGTTGATGAAGGCTTGGCCGGTGAGTTTGGACATATGACGATTGTCGCGGGCGGAAAGCCGTGCGCGTGCGGCAATCGCGGATGCTGGGAACGCTATGCATCGGCAACGGCCGCGGTCGCACTCTATATGGGAGATCGTGCGTCCACAGGCAGCGCTATCGCACCACGCTTTGTCGAGATCGCGGCGCGCGCCGAAGCCGGAGAACGCCGTGCGCAAAGCACACTTGAGCGCGTTGGCGAGTATCTTGGCATCGGCATCGCCAACTTGATCGCCGGACTAGGCGTGCCGCGTGTCGTGGTCTCGGGTCGCATCATCTACGGCTGGCGTTTCTTGCGCGAGCCGCTCCACGAAGCTGTGCGGCGCACGATGGTCGGGAGATTGGCGCAGTGGTCAGTGGAGGCTGGCGAGCCAACGGGCGCAGGATTAGGC
>JACCTF010000058.1 GCA_013812565.1 Pyrinomonadaceae bacterium
AAGCTGCGCCAGTGAATCAATTGTGCGTCAGGGATTTGGTCGGTGGCGACCCCGCCGGTCTCGCTGAACGTCCATCTTTCGATCTTGCTTTTCTCGACGTTTAATGAGTAAACGTCCATCGGGTAACGTGCTGTCTCCAAATTGAACCCAAGTCCACCGCCTCCACGCCACGCTAGATTCGACACGACACCGACAGGTAGTTCAGGTACGCCGGTTTCCCGCCGCGCCAGCAAGTCGTAAACATGCAGTTTACTGATGCCTTCCTCATTCGTGAAGTAAGCTAGCCAGCGCCCATCCCGTGAGTCATCCAACTCGTCTACCGACCCTTTTTGCGCCTGTTGCGGCAGCAGCCCCTCGATCCGCATTGTCCTCGGGTCGAGGGTTGTGATGCGTGAGTATTCCGCCCCCTGATCGGATGTCAGATATATTCGGTCACCGCCCGGGCCGAATTTCGCGTACCAATAAGCGACCTTTTCTGCCGTCGAACGGGGGGTGATTTGTTTCATTGTGCCGTTCGGTAAATCGAGCAGGTGGAGCGCCGATTCGTCGGCCGAGATGTACTGGCGGATGAGCACCTGCGTATCATCATTTGAAATGTCCAGAACGTCCCAGCCGAGCCCCTCTACCCGCGCGAGGCGACGCGTTTGATTTGGATTAAGTGGATCGAGAAGAAAAATGTCAGAGTGCTTAGCGTCGCCGGTCGTCGAACTATAAATAAGTTGTCCGCTCCCGCTCTTTGTCCAATCGAGCGAGTTAACAGAATCTTCGCCGCCGGTGAGTTGTGTAATCTCTCCGGTGTCGAAGTCGAGGCGGTGTAAATGAAAAATTTCGTCGCCTGCCTCATCCATCGTGAACACGAAATACTTACCCGCGTGCGGCTCGAACCAAGCCGCGTCGATGCGGTTAGGAAAAAAGGTAAGTTGTCGGCGTGTCCCGCCCGGCATTTGTACCAAGTGAATCTGCATGGTCTCGGCGAAGCGAGTTGAGATCAGCATCTCGCGTCGAGTGGGATGCCAGCTTTGCAACCGTGCGGCCCGGGAAGAAACGTAACGGTTGACTCGCTCGGCTACCTTTGTCGGAACAGGTGGGACACCTTCGACCCGCATCGCGGGCGGCGGATTAATCACGGCGGCGGACGTCCCTCCGACAGACGGCGATTGTGCCGTGACTGATGCCCCAGCTAGTAATAGCAGGGCACACGTGAGTCCCGTTACCCTCACACCCTCCTCGGCCAAATCTACAATCGATTGTATGAGCGATCCCACACAGCTTTCGCTCGGACACGTGAGGCGTTGTAACACCGTAGTTTGAATGTCGTTTTTGTTGACCGAAAATGATGCCGGCAGCATATTATAAATGGTTGGTAACACGGTCATGCGATTGACTCCTGATGACCGCCATCGGTCCTTCATTCCTTCTGAGGAACGTTGGGACTTATCTCAAGGCGCTCGGGGCGCCGGCATGAGTACCTCATCTTAGCCGGAATTCCTGTGCTGCGTCTGCCGCATAAAACCGGTCGGCAGTTGCTCTCGGCTTGGGTTCATATTCAGGGTCTACATATAGAGACGGTTTAGCCCCCCCTCATCTACCACCCGCGACAAATAATTTTTATTTTCTGTGCAAGTTACTTTTTCATATTATGCGTGAACCCGGTAAAAGCGGCTAAGTTGCGTGGAGAATAACACCCGCCGAAGTGACATCGACACGCTCCGGCCTCATGATGCCTGTTGAGTGACATCAACTGATGAAGATAGTTCAAGAAACCGGCAGTCATTTCGACCTCGACGAGAGTGCCGCGCGCCGCCTCCTGGACAACTTGCTCGCCCGCCTGCTGTTCGCGCATCTCTCCACCGCGTCCGTCTCCGGCCCGCGTGAATCACCGGTCTGGTTCCTGTGGGAGGACGACGCCCTCTGGATGATCGGCAACTACAAAACGGATTCGTTCCCGAAACGCATCGGTCGTGATCCGCGATGCGCCGTCGGGATTGTGGACTTCGATGTCTCGACGGGCATGGTTCAGCACGTCGGGTTTC